>DATLGH010000007.1 GCA_035540635.1 Egibacteraceae bacterium
CGCCGCCGGGCTCGCCGGCACCAAGGCGATGGAACAGGTGGCCAGCCGCCTCATGGCCCTGGAGTCCGAAGCCGACCAGCAACGCGAGCAGGCCGTGGGGCCGGGCCCGCCGTTCGTCCTCGCCGCCCGCAACCTCGCCCACCGCGTCCTCGGCGTCGATCCCGACGAGGACCAGCAGAGCAAGGCCGGCATGGTCCTGCACTACGGCGAAGCTCGCCTGGGCGCCGCTGTACCAGCAGCTGCGCCGCCGCACCGGCATGGGGCCCGTCGCCGCCGGCCTGGCGACCGGCGCGTCGCAGTCACTGCTGCTCGACGAGGTCATCACCCCCGCCATCGGCGCCAGCGCCCCGAACCGCCGACACCCGTCCGGCCGCCTGCCAGACTCCGGTCGTCCCGACCCCCCTCGAAGGCCGCCCCATCGAGTATCTGCGCGTCATCGAGCACAACCTGGCCCCGCTGGTGGTCATCACGGCCGTAGCTGGCCTGGCGGTCCCCGCGGTCGGTGTCTGGCTAGCGGATGGGTCACGCCGCTGCTGGCGCTGCTCATGCTGTGCGTCAGCCTGACCTTCGACCTCGTCGCACTCCATGCTGTGCTGGCCCGCCCGGGACTCCAGCTGCTCGCCACGGGCCTGGTCTACGGGCCGATGAGCCTCGCCGGTTACGCTCTCGGCCGGGTGGCGTTCGGCTCGGGACCGCTGGGACTCGGGGTCACCCTTGTGGGCACGCTGCCCACCGACGTGTCCTCCCCGCTGCTCGTGCTCATCGCCCGCGGCAACGTCGCCTTGGCCACGGTGTTCAACGCCGTGAACACCATCCTGGCTCCCGTGCTCGTGCCGGGGCTGAGCAAGAAGGAGTTCAGCATCGCCGCGTTCCTCGTGTTCTCCTCCGGACTACCCGCCGAGGTAGCACTACCAGCGGTCGTGTACGCCGTCGTGCAGATGATCACCTCACCACTGGCCGCCAACCGGCTCGCCCACCGGTAAACAGGCTGCCCAGTAGGCATGCCACCGGCCCACCGGGTGCCTGGACATGCGCGCGCAAACCTTGGCCCGTAGGTCCGCATGCAACGAGAGGCCGGCAGAGTATCCGCGCTGCTGGCTGCGAGCCGTCGAGCGTCGCTCGGGCGGGTCAGGTCAGTCAGCGCCGTTGGCGCCGGCCAGGGCGGATCGGAGATCCCGATCCTCCCCTTGCGGCGCAGCGGCCGCCGCGCGGGCGCGGGCCTCGAGGATGCGCCCGGCGACCTGGGAGCTCACCGAGGCGGCGCCGGCTGCCCATAGCGCCTGGGCCCAGTCCAGCGGGCCGAGGGGGCGGCAGCCGAAGAAGTGGCTGATCCCGGGGGTCTGCACCACCCCGGCGAGGACCGCCGCGGAGCCCAGACCGGTGGCGAGCACCAGCGGCTCGCGCATGCCCCCGGCGAGCATCGTCTGGCCGAGCTGGGTGCCGACCAGCGCCACCAGCCCGACGGTGCCGGCACGGGTCGGCCCGCCCGTGAGCCGCGCCGCGCTCCACGCCGCGCTGGCCCCCGCGGCCGTGGAGACCCCGCGGATCGTCATGTCGCGGGTGAGGGCTTCGCCGAGCGAGCGCTGCGGGCCCTCGTGCCGCACCCGCTCCGGGGAGCGGTCCCGCGGTGGGCGGATTGCGATCGCGACCGCGGGGGCGAGGTCGGTGAACAGGTTCACCAGCAGGAACTGGCGGGGGCTGAGCGGGCTGCGGCGGCTGAACAGGCTCGCGAAGCCGGTGAAGCCGATCTCGCCGAGGTTGCCGCCCACGAGCACGGCAAGCGCATCCCGGACCGACCCCCATAGCGCACGGCCTTCGGTGACCGCGTCGATGACCGTCTCGATGCGGTTGTCGGTGACCACGATGTCCGCGGCGTCGCGTGCGGCGGGGGTCGCACCCTCACCCAGCGCCACGCCGACGTCGGCGAGGCGGATCGCCGCGGCGTCGTTCGCCCCGTCACCGGTCATCGCCACCGCCCGGCCGTTGGCCTGCAGCGCCTGCACGATGCGGACCTTGTCCGAGGGGGTGACGCGGGCGAACACCGTGACCTCGTCGGCGCACTCGGCGAGCGCGTCGTCATCCATCTCCTCGAGCTCGGGGCCGGTCAGCACCCTCACCGGCGACCCGGAGCCATCCTCCATCTCGAGCTCCTGGGCGATGGCCGCGGCGGTGTTGGGGTGGTCGCCGGTCACCATTACCGGGCGCACCCCGGAGGCGCGCACCCCGGCGACCGCCTCCGCGGCCGTGCGCCGCACCGGGTCGGCGAGGACCACCAGGCCGACGAGCTCGAGGCCGTGCAGGCGCTCGGTGTCCACGTCGGTGCGTCCGGAGGCCTCCCGCTCGGCCACGGCGAGGACGCGCCAGCCACGGGAGGCGAGGTCGTCGACGTGGTCGCTGACCTCGGCCATGGCGACGCGGTCGAACTCGGCGACCTCACCACCGGGGCGCCAGCGCACGCAGCCGTCGAGCACCGCCTCGGGGGCGCCCTTGACCACCAGGAGCCGGGTGCCGCCCGCCTCCCCGACGACGATGTGCACGCCGCGGCTCGCCTCGAACGGCAGCTCGGCCGTGCGCTTCCAGCCGGGCAACGCCTCGGTGACGTCGATGTCGAGGTCCCCGGCGGCGTCGAGCAGAGCACGATCGGTTTGGTCGAGCTCGCCCTCCTCGGCCTGCTCGGGCGTGCCGCTCGCGGCCAGCGCAGCGGCGAGGATGGCGCGCTGGTGGGCACCGAAGCGCTCGATCGGCATGGCCTCGCGACCGTCGGAGACCCCGCGGAAGCGCACGATGCCCTCGGTGAGGGTGCCGGTCTTGTCGAAGCACAGGACCTCGATGCGCCCCAGCGCCTCCACCGTGCGCGGGTTGCGCACCACGGCGTTGCGGACCGCGAGGCGGCGGGCGGCGGCGAGCTGCGCGGCGGAGGCGACGAAGGGCAGGCCCTCGGGCACGCTGGCGATGGCCAGCCCCACCCCGGTGGAGACGACGTCGCGCAGCGGCCATCGCCGCAGCAGCCCGATGCCGGCAACCCCGGCGGCCGCGGCGGCGGCGCCGGGCAGCAGCCGGCGTGTGAGGTGCTCGAGGCGCAGCTCGACCCCGCTGGCTGGCGGCGGACCGGCCGAGGCGATGCTGCGGGCGATCTCGGTGTGTCGGCCGGTGGCCACGACGACAGCGGTGGCCTCCCCGGTGGCGATGGTCGTGTCCTCGTACAGCATGCAGCGCCGGTCGGGCACGGCCGCGTCCGGGCAGGCCTCGGCGTGCTTCGCCACCGGCAGGGACTCGCCGGTGATGCTCGACTCGTCGACCTCGAGACCGGTGGCCTCCAGGATGCGGCAATCGGCGGGCACCACGTCGCCGGTGCGCAGCCGCACGATGTCACCGCGAACGAGCTCGTCCTCGCTGATCTCGACCTCCTCGCCGTCGCGCAGCGCCACGGCCGACTGGGCGGCGTCGGCGAGCAACCCCTCGACCGCAGCGTCGGCGCGCAGGCGCTGGACGCCACCGACGAGCGCGTTGAGCCCGATCAGGCCGACCACCATGCCGGCGTCGACCATCGAGCCGATCGCCGCGGACAGCCCCGCACCCACCCCGAGCACCGGGTTGAGGGGGTTGGCGAGCTCGGCGAGGAACGGCTCAGCCGGGCCGAGCTCGTGGCCGGTCGGCCGCTGGACGCGCTGGCGCTGAAGGGCGGCCTGGTGGGTCAGCCCGGTCTCGGAGGTGTCGAGCGCACGCAGGACCTCCCTGCCTTCCAGCGCGTGCCAGGGGGTCGGGTCGACCACGACGGGGCGGGGACGGTGGGCGAGCTTCACCGCCTCCCAGGTCCCCGACAGCAGCGCCGCCGCCGCCGCGCCGTTCACCATGGCCAGCGCACGCGACCCCGCGGCGGCCTTCGGGCCGGTGAGCGCCACCAGGCCGCCGAGCGCGGAGCCGGCGAGGGCGAACTGGGCGCTGCGGAGGCTCACCTGCGCCGCGATGGTCGTCGCCTCCACGATGATGGCGGTCTCGACCAACTCCCGACCGAACAGGAGGTCGGCGCCCCACGGCGGTCGGCCGTTGGGACGGGTCAGCCCCACGCCCACGCCGGCGGCGGCCAGGCCGCTCTTGCCGCGGCGGGCGATCGCGAGCACGGCGGCCCCCTCGGCCTGCAGCTTCCGGATGGCCCGTCCCATCTGCTTGCCGCGGGGGATGCACAGATCGGCGTCGAAGCGCTTCTCGACCCCGCCCTTGCGACCGGCCACGACGAAGCGGTGGCCGGAGCGGCGGATCGCCTCGACGACGATCTCAGCCCCGGGATCGAGCTCCGCCGCGGCACCGATCATGGCGACCGCCTCCCCGTCGCAGAGCAGGGCGAGCGGCGTGGCGCCGGCCTGCCCCAGCTCGCGCGCCCGCGCCTTGGCCCCGCGGGGCAGCGTGACGCCGCTGCCGCCGTCGGCGACGGCGGCGAAGGGGCGCAGGGACCACGGCCCGTCGCTGCGCTCGGCCTCCGGCTCGGCCGGATCGAGGAGGCGCTCGGCGACCTGCCGGGCCTCCTCGGCGCGCTCGGCGGGGAATGCCGCGACGGAGCCGACCTCGGCGCGGCCGGTCACCAGGACGTCGCTGTCGACCACGATCGTGTTGATGCGGTCCAGGCGTCGCAGCGACGAGCCGTCCAGCGGCACGACGCCGCGGGCTGCCAGGGTGCGGCCGAGCTGGGTGGCGAAGCCCTCCCGGCCCAGCCGCGCGGCCTTGGGCATGCCGGCGAGGAACGCGTCGGCGGCGCGCCGGGGGCTGCGCGTGGCCGCGAACGTCGCCGCGAACCCCGCAAGGGACGCGAGGGAGATCCGCTCGGCCCACTCCTCCACCGGGCCCTTGGGGAACGGGATCGGGCGGGGGCCGAGATCGGGCGGCTCGATGGGACCGTCGCTGTGGGTGGCGTAGAACTCCGGCTCGCGCAGCTCCCACACCCGACGGCGGGCCCGCAGCTCCCCCAGGAGGCTCGCCTGATGGGTGAGATCGAGCAGGATGCCGATGGGCCCCTGTGCCACGCCATTGGCGACTGCGCCGGCGAGGGGGAGGATGGTGGCGGTCGCGCGACGGCCGATGAGGTCCTCCACCCGTTCGCGTAGCCAGGGGTGGTGGTCGACCACCGACACCATGCCGGTGAGCTCCACCGGCACCCGGGCGAGCCGCGCCGCACGCCCCGCCACCGTCCAGCCAAGGCTCGCCACGCCGCCGGCGATCGCGGCGATGCTCCGGTGGATCGGCTCGATGTCGGAGGGGTGCTCGGCGCGCTCCTCGTAGTCCCAGCTGCCGATCTCGTCCCGCTCATCGAGGCGGCGCTTCACGCCGAACGCCGCCTCCACGCCCTCCACAGCGCTGATGAGCGCCTCGAGGGTTCCCGCACCCCCGTCGAAGGCGACCGCCACGCGGCTCGTGACCGCGTTCACCTCCGCCCAATGCACCCCCTCGAGCCGCTCGAGCGCCTGCTGGAAGGCCCGCCGCAGCCGGCGCTCCCCGGGATCGCTGACCCCGCGGAGCTCGATCTGGGCGTGGTCGGCGTCCTCGTCCTGCCACACCCGCCGGTGCAGCCCAAGGGTGTCCTCGACGAGATTCACCCCTTCCTCCACGACATCGCCGACGAACTCGAAGGAGCCCTCGACGAGGTCCCCGAGGTCCTCGACGAAATCGCCGACGTCCTCGCCGACCTCGCGGACGACCCCGCCCACGACCGCACCGACCTCCTCGAACCAGTCGCGCTGACTGGCCTCGGTGGCGTCGGCGGCCGCATCGGCCTCGGCATCGCCGGCACGCGCCAGCCTCTGCACCGGCAGCAGAGCCAGCGGCAGTGTCAACACGTTCAGCGAGGTGCGGGCCAGGGCCGTGATCGGGTTGCGCACAAAGATCCTCGAGAAGCGATGAGAACGCAGGCACCGATACCCGCCCGGCGGAAGCTGTCAACCTTCTTGGGACCGGTAGGCCCAGGCGCACCGCCTGGCCCACGAGCCCGGGCTGAGCGGTCGAGACCGCGACCTCCTGTTCCGCTAGGCCGAGTCGTTGAGGTCGTGACCCGTTCCTCAGGGGGCACTGGAACCCTTGAATATCCCGACCGCGGTGAGGGTGACCGGCTGGCTGACAACCTTCGTAGATCCGCCGGCACTCCGAGGCCTTATCCGCCCAGGACCCGGGAGTCCGGCCGGTACCGGTAGCCGCCAACCAGGCATGTCGAGGCTGCTCTGCCGGCCTCTCGTTGCATGCGGACATACGGCCATGGTCCGCGTTCCTGGATCGGGGAATCTCAAATGCCTGTCATCAGACGCCCTCAGGCTTCCGGTCCGGCGAGCGGCGTGGGTAGCTCGGGGTTTCTCTCCTGGTCCACCTGCTGCCGGCGGTACGCGGGGTGGACTTTCCCGTCAACGCCTGATGGACCGGGGGCGACCGAGATGGGTTGAACGCGGCGCTGTCGGGAGGCATCCTGGCCGCGAGCACTGCAAGGCTGACCCGTTAGGTGAGGCTTCTGCGGGGATGAGGTGACTGCCGCCCAGCAACGTCCAGAGACGCCGACGGGCTACCAGGCTCTGCCGAACGAAGGTTTTGCCTAGCGCAGTCCGGAGCTATCCCTCCTGGTTCCCGCAGTGCTGAATCCCGACGACTGGGCGGCCCGGCACCAGAATGGTCGCCTAGCTCGGCGGCCGGATCCAGTGGCGGCCTCCCAGACGGGAGGCCGTTTGTCGTTGCACCGGGCGAGTCGGAAGGAGGTGAGGGCGCTGGCAGGTGACCCCGCGAGTCAAGCCGCGGACTGCGGTCCGCATCCGTTGCGGCATCCCTCCGCCGCTTCACGCCTTCCGACATCGAGCAGGCGCACGTAGCGGCGGCGATGCCCTCAGTTTCGGGGAGGCATCGTCATGACCTCGACCGTGATCGACTTGCTGGCGCGCTGCCGCGCCGACGCCGCCGTGCAGGCGCTGGCCCACGGTGACGGCGAGCTGGCCGCTGCCGCGTCCACGATCGCCGTGCACGCCCGGCGGCGTCACGCCACCAGGCTGCGGTCACTGGACGATAGCCCGACCGGCGACCTGGTCGGCCGTGTCGCGGTAGCCGCAGCTGCGCGGGGACTGGATCGCTCCGGTCGGCCCCGGCCCGCGCGTCACAGCCGGTGACCGGCTGCTGATCGCCGGCCCGCCCGGCCAGCACGGCCCGCTGCGCGCCTGGACGGGCAGCCCACAGATATGACCAACCGATCCCCGCTACCCGAGGAGCGCCCATGCCGAACGTCGTCGACCTGGTCCGCGGCCAGGACCTCGCCGCCCTGCGCGCCTGGCTGGACGAGACCGGCACGCTGGACATCGCCGAGGAGCTGTCCCGGCTCGAGCCGCCAAAGCGGGCGATCCCGTTCCGCCTGCTGGACAAGGACCGGGCGCTGGCGGTGTTCGAGGCGCTGGACCCCATCCACCAGCAGCAGCTGCTCGACGCGCTGCGCGCCGAGCAGGTCCGCGAGCTGGTCGAGGACATGGACCCCGACGACCGCGCCCGGCTGCTCGACGAGATGCCCGCCAAGGTCGCCAACCGGCTGCAGTCCGGGCTGAGCGCCGAGGAGCGCGAGCGCACCGCCACGCTGCTCGGCTACCCCCCGGAGTCCGCAGGGCGGGTCATGACCCCCGAGTACGTCAACGTGCGGGCGAACATGACCGCCACCGACGCGCTGGCGAAGGTCCGCCGCACCGGCGGCGAGGTCGCCGCCCTGCGGGTCCTGCCCGTCACCGACGAGGCCCGCCGCCTGGTCGGTGTCGTCGACCTGCCCACGGTCGTCACCGCCGACCCGACCACCCGCATCGCCGAGCTCGTCCGGCCCGACCCCGACACCTACTCGGTGCGGGTCGACGACGACCAGGAGGTCGCCGCCCGGCTCATCCAGGAAGCCGACCTCATCGCCCTGCCGGTGGTCGACAGCGAGGACCGCCTCGTCGGCATCATCACCGTCGACGACGCGATGGAGATCATCGAGGCCGAGGACACCGAGGACATCTCCCGCGCCGCCGGCGGCGTCGAGCCGCTCGACCGCCCCTACATGGCCGCCAGCGTGCTGTACCTCGCCCGCAAGCGCGCCGTGTGGCTGCTGGTGCTCATCGTCGCCGCTGCCCTGACCGTCAGCGTCCTCGACGCGTTCGAGGACACCCTCGCGGCCGTGCTCGCCCTGGCGCTGTTCATCCCCCTGCTCATCGACACCGGCGGCAACTCCGGCTCCCAGGCCGCGACCGTCGTCATCCGCGCACAAGCCGTCGGCGAGGTCCGCTTCGCCGACCTGCCCCGCATCGTCTGGCGAGAGACCCGCGTCGGCGTCCTGCTGGGGATCATGCTGGCCGTCGTCGGCTTCCCGATCGTCTCCCTGGTGTTCGACACCCAGCTCGCCACCGTCGTGTCGCTCACCCTAGTTGCAATCTGCACCTGGGCGTCGTTTGCCGGTGGGATGCTTCCGATGCTCGCCAAGCGCGTCGGCATCGACCCCGCCGTCGTGTCAGCCCCCCTCATCACCACGCTGGTTGACGCCACCGGGCTGATCATCTACTTCCTCATCGCCAGCGCCGTCTACGCCGACCAACTCGCCGCGGTCGCCAGCCCAGGCATGTGACAGGACCGCCACCAGACCACCGCCCGTCCGAACCACGATCGCCAATTCGCCGTCTTGGCCCGCTCCAAACGACCAAGCGGGCTGGGCAAGCAGAAGATAACCGGCGTTCCCCGCGCCGCGGCACCGACGCGCTGTACGCGCCGTCCGGCAGGGGGATGCTGTGCCTGGAGTGCGTCGCCCTGGACACCGTGCACAGCCTCGGGGTGGCCGGCGCGGGCGCCCGCCGTGACCACGGCAAGCGGTTGGAGCGCCACCACACCCGGGTGCGCACCGCGCATCCGCGGCTGGGTGGACTGATCGAGGCGTTGCGTGACGACCCGGCGCATGTGTGCGGGGTCGTCATGCCCCTCCTCTGCGTTGCCATCCGAGCATCGCGTCCAAGAGCTCCCGCGGGCACTCCAGCGGCGTGAAATGCCCGCAGCCTTCGAGCGCGTGCACCGCCGGGGAGGGGAGCAGCTCACGAAGCCGGATACCGGCTTTCGCCCACCGCTGGAACGGGTCCTTCATGCCCCACACGATCTGGCAGGGCACGCGCAACCGGCGCAGCGTCGGAACGATCGTCGCGGTGTCGCGGGGGGTCAGCGCGGCGAGGTGGCGCTCGAAGGCGGCGCGTCCGGCACGGTCGGTCCACTTGGTGTCCCACACCACCCGGTCCAGGGCACGGTCGTCGACGCGCTCGGGTTCGGCGACGGCGCGCCTCACCTGCCACCGCATGAAGGCGTTGGGCACCATGCGCAGGCGGGCGGCCGGCCGGTACAGTCCGAGACGTGCGGTCAGCGTGGCAAAGCGGGCGCGCGGAGCGGGCCAGGCGCCGTCGACGATCGAGTTGGTCAGCGTGAGCCGCGACACGGAACCGGGATGCTTCGCGGCCATGATCTGCCCGACCGCTCCCCCGGCGTCGTGGCCCACGACCCACGCGGGCGCGAGGGCCGCCTCGTCGAGCCAGCGCGCCACCGTCGCTGCCGCTCCCGCGAGCGAGAAGTCGCCGGAGGACGGCACGCGGGTCTGGCCGTAGCCGGGCAGGTCCGGCGCTACTACCCGGTAGCCCGCGTCGGCGAGCAAACCCGCCAGGTCCCGCCACAGCTCCGCCCCCGTGGGGATTCCGTGCAGCGCCACGACGACCGGCCCCTTCCCGGCCTGCAAGAACGACAGCCGCGAGTCCCCGACCGTCGCCGCGGTCCGCACCACCGCGCTCGCGACGACGCTCACCTCCCGCCGTCGGGCCGCTGCGCCCCCCCGGTGCGCTGCATGACGGTCCAGCCCCCCACGAGAACGGCGAGCACGCCTCCCAGCAGCATGAAGAACGCCGCGACCGCCCATGCCGGTCCGTCGAAGTCACCCCGGGCGCGCACGGCGCCCACCGCCACGAGCGCCAACCCGAGAGTCGCGCTCTCCACATGCAGGCGCAGCGCACTCCACCGCCGTTCGAACAACGAGACGAGCAGCAAGATGCCGATGAAGGCGAGGAAGGCGCTCACGGTGCGCGCGGTCAGGGGGGTCAGCGACCACGGCCAAGACCCGGTCGCGAGGGGCGGATGCACGAACATCGCCAGCGCCACGGTCAGGAGCGCGGCGCCCAGGGCCCCGCCCGCGAGGCGCATCGGGTCGGGCACCGTGTCGCCCTCGGCCGGGGCGCCGGGATCATGACGGCGGTTTCGCAGCCAGAGCAGCGGCAGCAGCCAGGGGGTGACGAGGTACAGCGCGAGCCACGCCCAAAACGACACGTGGCCGTGGGTGAAGCGATCCCAGTGCAGGAACGTGGCGACGAGCAGGAGCCCGCTCAAAGCAGTGGCGGCGAGGAACACCACCCCGATCGTGTGCCAACACCGCTCGCGCGCAGCACGAGCGAACAGCACCGCACCAGCGAGGTACCCGCCGCCCACCGCCAGGGCCGTCATCGGTGGATCCATCGGCCAGGCCCACAACCGTTCCGTCTCCGCCGGAAAGAGGTAGAGCAGCACGCCCGCCACCGCGAGGATCGGGGCGACTACCGCGGCGACGAGCCGTGTGACCGGGAGGATCCTGTCGTCAACCGGCACGACATCCATCTGGCGCCCTCCTGTTACAGCCCGCGCGCTTCGACGCCGGCGAGTACCGCCTCGCGCGGTTGGAGCGTGACGCCCGCTTGGACGTTCAGGGCCGGCGTCACCGGCGACAACCGGAAGCGCTGCACGATCGCCGAAAGCACGAGGACGGCTTCCTGCAACGCGAAGTGGCGTCCGATGCATGCCCGTGGCCCGCCGCCGAACGGGAACCAGGCGTACCGGTGGCGCTCAGCGGATTGGTCGCCGACCCACCGCCCCGGCAGAAACCGCTCGGGCTCTTCCCACCAGCGCGGGTCCCGCTGCGTGACCCACTGGGAGATCACCACCATGGTCCCCTCGTCGACCCTGTAGCCGCACACGGCGTCGTCCGTCTCTGCCCGCCGGGCGCTGGCCCACGCCGGCGGGTAGAGGCGCAGCGCTTCGTAGAAGACGTGCGCCGCTAGAGGCAGCTGGGGCACGTCGGCAGCCTGTGGTGCCCGACCCGCCAGCACCGCGGCGGCCTCGTCGTGCAGCCGCTCCTGGGCCTCGGGGTGCTGGGCGAGGAGGTGCAGGGCCGCCGTGAGCGCGATCGCGCTCGTCTCCTGACCCGCCAGCAGGAAGGTCACCACCTGGCTGACGAGCTCTTCCTCGGACAACCCCGCACCCGTCTCGGGGTCGCGTGCGGCCAGCAGTCGGTCGAGAAGATCTCCGCCGGGGGGCGACACCGGTCCTTCCCGGCGGCCGTCTCGTCGCGCGGTCCGGCGCCGGACCACCTCTCTGGCGGACCCGAACAACCGCGCCTTGGCGGCGTGGGCACGAACGTTGCCGGGCAGGGGGACCTGGTGCGGCAGCCGGACAAGGCTCGCGATGCGGCGCAGCACGTGACGGTTGAGTACCGGGTAGGTGGCCGCGATGGACTCCAGCGTCTCGTCGGCCTCACCGCCGAGCAGGACGCGGCTGACCACGTAGAGCGTCAAGGCGGTCATGTCGGCGTGGAGGTCGACCGGCTCCCCGGTTCGCGCGTGGGTGTCCCAGCGCTGCAGCAGCGCCTGCACCTCGGCGAGCATCGGCGCGTCGAAGGCCGCCACCTGTCTGGCCGTGAACAGGGGCTGTACCGTCCGACGCCGGGCCTGCCAGCGCGGGCCCTCGTCGGTCAGCAGCCCATCGCCGAACCACAGCCGCAGCTCGGTGTACACCGGGTCCTTCTTCAGGTACGTCCTGGCGGCGCTGGCCAGGACGTGCTGCACGCCGTCCGGGTGGAACACCAGGCAGGAGCTCGTGCCCAGCCGGGGCGGGCCGACGCGCATGGTCACGACGTCGCCGTGCCGGAGGGCGGCCGTGTACGTCCCGAGCTGGTCACGCAGGAGGTCCCTGATCGAACCGGTCAACCGGCCGCCGGGCACCTCCGGGGGCACCCTTCTCTCTGCCTGCACTTCCACCCTCCCGGCGCTCCCGGGCCCGTGCCCGGCCGCCCTCGGGGACGAGACGAAGTATCCGCGTGCTCCTCGTCCCGGCGCAACCGCGCCGCCCTGTACGCATCCGCCGACGCAAGCGGCCGGTGAGGGTGCGCTAGAGTCACGCGTACGGGTCACGCTCGAGCGGTGGAGACGAGGGCGTGGGAGCGAAGAAGAAGCGCGACGATGTGCCCCGCGTGGCGGGATCGTTCCTGCTCGGCTCGGCGAACGCACTGCGGCGTGACCAGCTCGGCACGTACGAGGCGGCGATGAGCGCCCACGGCGACGTCGCCCGCTTCCGCATCGGCCCACCCGGCGTGGGTTTCGAGTTCGACACGGTGTTCACCCCCGAGGGGGCGCGCCAGATCCTCACGGGCCGTCACTACGTCAAGGACGCGCCGGTCTTCACGGAGCTGGCCCGGATGATGGGCGACGGCATCGTCACCGCGGAGGGGGCTCGCTGGCGGCGCGACCGGCGCATCCTCCAACCGTTGTTCACCCGCCGGCGGGTCGCCTCCCACGTCGGGACCCTCGCCCACGCCGCGGAGGACCTCGCCGCAGGCTGGCAGGAGGCCGCACGGGCCGACCGGCCCGTGGAGCTGCACGCCGACTCGATGCGCTACGCGCTGGCCGCCCTCGGCGCCACGGTGTTCGGCGCGGACATGGAGGCGGCGAGACCGACCGTGGAAGCGGCGCTGCCGGTGATGCGCGAGTACATCGCGCGCCGGGCACTGGCGCCCGTGCGGGTTCCGGCCGCCGTGCCCACCCCGGCGAACCTCCGCGCCCAGCGGGCACGCCGCGCGATGTCCGACCTCGTCGGCGACCTGCTCGCACAGCGCCGCGCGACCGAACGCAGGACGGACGACCTGCTCGGCCGGCTGCTCGACGCGCGGGACCCCGAGACCGGCCAGGGCCTCAGCGACGAGGAGCTCCGCGCCCAGGCGGTGACCCTGATGATCGCCGGCCACGAGACCACCGGCGCGGCGCTGGCCTTCGCCCTCCACCTGCTCGCGCGCCATGCCGACGCGCAGGAGCGCATGCGGGCCGAGGTCGCCGAGGTGCTCGCCGACCGCCCGCCTGACGCCGGTGATCTGGAACGGCTCCGGTACACCACACAGGTGGTCGACGAGGCGCTCCGCCTGTACCCGACGGCGCACACCCTGCCGCGGCGCGCCGGCCGGGACACAGAGCTGCTCGGCCGCCCACTTCCCCGGGGACGCATCGTCGCGGTCAGCGTGTGGGGCATCCACCACAACGCGGCCGTGTGGCCCGAGCCGGCGCGCTTCGACCCCGACCGCTTTACCGAGCACGGTGGCGCGCACCGCGAGCGCTACACGCACCTGGCGTTCGGCGGCGGGCCCCGCACGTGCGTCGGCGTGCACCTCGCGCTCGCGGAGCTGGTCGTGGCGGTCGCCACGGTCGTGCGCGCCTACCGCCTGCGCGCCCTCGTGGATGACCCCCCGATCGACCCCGGCGTCACCCTGCACCCCGTCGGCGGCCTCCACTGCCGCCTCGAGCCGACCGCCGCGTCGATCTGACCGGGCGAGACTAGACCACGCCCGTACAGCTCCTCTCCCTGCAGGACGAGCAAGAGCCCGGAGCTCCGCCGAGACGAAGCTCGAGACGTCCGTCCGCATCCAGATCGACCTCCTCAACAGCGAGCTGTACTGGCACGATCCCGTGCCGCTGTGCCCCGAGCACGGCGACCTGCGCATCGACCGCGACGCGCTCGCCGATGCGGTCCGCGCCGGGGCGGAGGCATACGAGGCGGAGGAG
>DATLGH010000008.1 GCA_035540635.1 Egibacteraceae bacterium
GACGAGAGCGCGCCGCTGCCCGCGCACGCGCCTCAGCCGGCCGCGGTCCCGCCGGCGGACGAGCCGCCCGGCGCCGCCACCACCCGTTCCGATCAACCCATCGACGTCGCGCCCGGCGAAGAGTTCGAGCTCGACTTGCTCACCCGACCGCGGCCCAACCACATGTGGCACGTGGAGGTGGGCGGCGACGCCGTCGAGGTAACCGGTCAGCGTTTCGACGAGCAGCCTGACGGGCTGCACTACTGGGTGCGCGCGGTCGCGTCCGCCACAGGAACGGCCCGGGTCCGCTGCACCTACGCCAAGCCCTGGGGTTCCGAGGCACGCGACACGCATACGTTCACCGTGCACGTGCGGGAGGGCTGAGGGAGAGCGACTGCTTGACAGGGCAGGCGCCGAGAGGGGACGCTCCAGGTCGTCGGCGGGTGATGAGGGGTCATGACACACGGGGCGGGCAGCGCGCACGCGGTCGTCGTCGGCGCGAGCATGGCGGGGCTGGCCGTCGCCAAGGCGCTCTCGAGCGTGTACGGGCGCGTGACGGTGCTGGACCGCGACCGGGTGCCCGAGGGCGTCGCCCATCGCAGCGGCGTGCCGCAGGGACGCCATGCGCACGCGCTGCTCCCCGCGGGCGCGGACGCGCTCGAGGAGCTTTTCCCCGGCGTGCTGGACGACATGGTGGCTGACGGGGCGACGCGTGCCGACCCCGGAGCACGCGGACGCTGGTGTGTGAGCGGTCACCGGCTGGCACGCGGGCCACTGGGCCGCGACACGATCCTGGCGACCCGCCCGTTCATCGAGGCACACGTGCGCCGGCGGCTGCAGGAGCACCCGGCGGTGCGCATCCGCAGCCGATGCGACGTTCGCGGCCTCGTGGCGAGCACCGACCGACGCCGTGTGCTGGGCCTGCGGGTGCGGTCCCCGGACGACGGCGACGTCGAGAAGACGTTCGCCGCGGATCTCGTGGTGGACTGCTCGGGTCGTCGGTCGCGGACGCCGCAGTGGCTGGAAGGACTCGGCTACGCAGGTCCGCAGGTCGAGCAGCTCCACGTCGACCTGCGCTACGCGACGCGCCGCTACCACCTGCCTTCCGGGGCGCTCGACGACGACGTGGTGGTGTTCGTCGGCCCGACACCCGACGGCCCGCGAGGCGCGGTCATGATGCGGGTCGAGGGTGACCGGTGGCTCGTCACGCTGGCGGCGATGGGCGGCGAGCGACCTCCTGCAGACCCGGACGCCTACGAGTCTTTCGCCGCGCAGCTGCCCATGCACGACCTCGCCGATGCCCTGCGCCAGGGCGAGCCGCTCGACGACCCCGCGGAGTTCCGCTACCCCGCCAACACCCGCCACCGCTACGAGCGGGTCCGAGCCATGCCCGACGGTCTGCTGGTCGCCGGCGACGCGGTCTGCAGCTTCAATCCGATCTATGGACAGGGGATGACCGTGGCGGCGATGGAGGCGGTGGCTCTGCGGCGCCTGCTCGGTGCGGGCACGGCGCCGGACCCGCGAACCTGGTTCTCCACGACGGCGGACATCGTCAAGGTGCCGTGGGCGCTGGCGGTCGGCGCCGATCTCGGGATCCGCTGCATCAGGGGCCGGCGCACGCTGCGGATTCGCCTTGCGAACGCCTACATCGCCCGCTTCCACGCCGCCGCGGCGCACGACTCCGCGCTGGGTGTGCTGTTCGCCCAGGTCGCCGGCCTGGTCGAGCGCCCCCAGCGTCTGCTGTCGCCCAGCACCGTCACACGGGTCATCCGGGGAAACCTGCGGCACGCATCGGTAAGTGCAGGAGGCGCGCCCGTCGCCATCGTGCTGTAGACGCTGCCCGCCAGCTGACCGGCTGACCACAGGCCCCGGCCACATCCCCGGGTATCCGAGGGAAAGTGCGGGCCAGGCCGGCTTCGATTCACCCTTTGGCGCCCCTCCCGACCCGCCGGTTGCCCAAAGTCGCTCGGATGCAGGGTTTTGGGAGGGATGGCCGGGAACCCGCCCGGAACGGGAAGGCCGCGACCGGCGTGCGCGAGGGGGGATTCGAACCCCCACCCCCGAAGGGACCAGCACCTAAAGCTGGCGTGTCTGCCGTTCCACCACTCGCGCGTGGTGCCAGCATAGTTTGGTCGGGCGGGTTACGGCGATCCCGCCAGGCGAGGCAGGAGAGCTGCGCGGCGATCCGCTCCGTTGGGTCATCCGAGGCGCAGCTGCTCGGGCACGGGTTCGATCAGGCCGGGGTGGTTGTGGCCGACGCTGTTGACCTGCTGGCTCACGGCGTGCATGACGAGCGCGTCGTCCGGCGCCGGCAGCAGCAGGCGCGACAGGGCCCGAGGATCGGGGTGGTCGGGGTCCAGCCACTCGTCCCAGGCGGCGGCGGGGAGCATGACCGGGGCTCGGTCGTGCAGCGCGGAGACCGGCCGGGTGGCGACGGTGGTGAGGATGGCGCACGTCCGCAGGACCGGCCGCCAGGGGTCGCGTGGACGCGAGGTGGTCCACAGCCCGGCGAGGGCCAGGGGGCGGTCGTCGGGCGCGCGGATGAAGTACGGCACCTTCGTGCGGGCGGGCCCGGCCCGCCATTCGTAGAAGCCGTCGGCGGGGATGAGACAGCGCCGGCGCGCGAACGCGTCCCGGAAGGCCGGCTTCACCGCAGCCGTCTCCGCCCTGGCGTTGATGAGCCCGGGACCGGTCGTCGGGTCGTCCAGCCACGTCGGCAGCAGCCCCCAGCGCAACGCGACGAGCGTGCGCCGCCCGGCCTGCTCGACCGCGGCGTGCACCTCGTGGGTGGGGGCGACGTTGTAGGAAGGCGCAAGGTGATCGACGTCGCGCTTGTCGACGACGAGGAACCGGGCGAGTCCGTCCGCATCGGTGATGGCGACGAACCGGCCGCACACCGCTACGACCGCCCGTGGTGACGGGTTTGCCGGACCGTCCACACCACGGCGCCGGCGGCGAGCACGGCGACGCCGGCGACGACCGTCTGCAGGGGGAGGTTGAACGCCAGCAGACCGCAGCCGCCCACCCCCGCCGCCGCCAGCCAACGGGGCCAGCGCCGCTGTGAGGGCGAGAGGGTGAACGCGGACGCGTTGGCGATCCCGTAGTAGGTCAGGACGGCGAAGGAGCTGAAGCCGATCGCCTCCCGCAGGTCCACCGTCGCGGCCGCAGCTCCGACGAGGATGGCGACGGCGAGCTCGGCTCGGTGCGGCACTTTGAAGCGCGGATGGACGGCGGCGAACCAGCGGGGCAGGTCGCCGTTGCCCGCCATCGCGAAGGCGGTGCGGCTGATGCCGACGATGAGGCTCAGCAGCACCCCGAGTGACGCGATCGTGGCCCCGACCCGGACGACCGGTGCGAGCCGGCCGAGCGTTCCCGCGGTCACCGCCGCCGTCAAAGGCGCATCGGCCTCCGCCAGTGCGTCGGCGCCGGCGGCCGCCAGGGCTGCGGCGGCGACGAGGGCGTACACCACGAGGGTGATGCCCAGCGCGAGCGGGATGGCGCGCGGGATGGCGCGGGCCGGGTCGGCGACCTCCTCGCCGAGGGTGGCGATTCGCGCGTAGCCGGCGAAGGCGAAGAACAGCAGTCCGGCCGCCTCGAGGATGCCGCGCGGACCGGCCGCGAAGAGGTCCTCGGTGAGGCGCGCGGGCTGCGCGGCGCCCCCGGCCGTGGCGGCGACGACGACCGCGGCGAGGCTTGCCAGGACGAGGGCCACGATGATCCTGGTCAGCCCAGCCGTCTTCTGCACGCCCCGGTAGTTCACGGCGGTCAGCCCCACGACCGCGGCCACGGCCAGGGGGCGGGTGGCTTGCGGCGCGGCGTACGCGCCGAAGGTGAGCGCCATCGCCGCGCAGCTTGCCAGCTTCCCGACCACGAACCCCCAGCCGGCGAGGTAGCCCCAGAAGTCGCCCAGCCGTTTGCGGCCGTACACGTACGTGCCGCCGGACTCCGGGTAGATCGCCGCCAGCTGCGCCGACGACGTCGCGTTGCAGTACGCCACCGCGGCGGCCACGGCCAGCCCGATCAGCAGGCCGGCGCCGGCGGCCTGAGCGGCAGGCCCCACGGCCGCGAACACCCCCGCGCCGATCATCGCGCCGAGGCCGATCACCACCGCGTCGCCTGTGTCGAGCCGGCGCGCGAGGCGGCTGGGCTCGGGGTCTCCCGAAGCGCTCACGCCCGGCAGGCTAGCGTCCGCCTGTCACACCCCCATGGGAAGATCCGGCCATGGATTGAGGACAAGCGCCCTGGGGTCAAGACTTGCTCTCGCTGTGGGCTCGTCAAGGTTCAGGCGGAGTTCCCGTTGAAGAACCGTCTGTCGCCGGCTGTCGACCACGTCAGTGGCAAGAAGCTGTTCAACATCTCAGAGAAGGCCAGGTCGCCACGCCATCAAGCCGGGGAATGCTCCGTACCCTACGTCGTGACTCGTTCCGCCCGTCGTGAGAGTGCCCCCGGAAGGATTCGAACCTTCGACACACCGGTTAAGAGCCGGTTGCTCTAACCAGACTGAGCTACGGAGGCGTGCTGGCCAGCCTCGAAGTCTAGCCCGCTCGGGGGCCGATGCAACGAGGGCGGCCAACGCGCGGGGGTGACCGACGGGGATCGAACCCGCGACCTCCGCGACCACAACGCGGCGCTCTAACCAACTGAGCTACGGCCACCATGGGGCCACCGGAAACGGCGGCGACACATCACTATACCGTGCGCCCGGGAGGGGTCGAACCTCCGACCTTCGGATTAGAAGTCCGCTGCTCTATCCACTGAGCTACGGGCGCATCCGCGGGTCCAGAGTACCGAGACGAGCCGGCCGGAGTCGACGCGGTGGACTCACGTGCTGCGGCGGTAGCGGTACACCGCCAGTGGGACGAACAGGGCGAGGAAGCCCGCGCTCCAGGCAAGCGAGCCGAGAAGGGGACGCATGACCGGCCCGCCGAGCAGGAGGCCGCGCAACGCGTCGACGGTCATGGTGACCGGACTGATGGCGGCGAACCATTGCAGCCAGCCGGGCATCGTCTCGACGGGCACGAACGCCGAGCTTGCGAACACCAGCGGAAAGATCCAGACGAAGCTGCTGGCCTGTGCCGACTCCGGGTCACCGACGGTCATGCCGATGGTGGCCGAGATCCAGGAGAAGGCGAGGCCGAACCCGACCACCAGCGCCAGCGCGCCGAGGGCCTGGAGCCAGCCCGTGGCGATCCGGAATCCGATGAGATAGCCCACCGCCGTCATGAGCAGCAGGACGAAGGTGTTGCGGACGGTGTCGGCGAAGGTCCGGCCGGCCAACACGGCGGAACGCGCCATGGGCAGGGAGCGGAAGCGGTCCACCATCCCCTTGGAGAGGTCGTCCGCCAGGCCCACCCCCGTCTGGACGGCGCCGAACGTGACCGCCTGCACGAAGATGCCGGGCATGAGGAAGTCGATGTAGGAGACGCCCGGCACGTCGATCGCCCCGCCGAACACAAACGCGAACAGCAGCACGAACATGACCGGCTGAACCGTCGAGAAGACGAGCAGCTGCGGCAGGCGGACGTAGCGCAGGAGGTTGCGCCGGGTCATGGCAAGGGTGTCGGTGATCGCCCACAGCGCCCGACGGCGGCGGGCAGGCAGCCCCACAAGGCCCGTCATGCGTTGCTCTGCTCGGGGCTGCGGTGGCCGGGCCGAAGCGGAGACGCCGGCGCGGGCTCGGGCGCTTGGCCGGTCAGGGACAGGAACACGTCGTCGAGCGTCGGTCCTCGCACCGTGAGCTCGGCGATCTCCACCGCGGCGCCGTCAAGGCGACGAACGACCTCCGGCAGCACCCGCGCGCCGCTGTCGGTCGGCAGCAGCAGGGCACCGGTGTCGGGATCGCTCTGCGAGCAGCCGGTTCCCAGGCCGGCCAGGGCCTCGGCGCCGCGTGCGGTCTGGGCCGGATCGGCGAGGCGGATGTCCACGATGTCCCCGCCGACGCGGGCCTTCAGCTCGGCGGCGGTGCCCTCTGCGATGACGCGGCCGTGGTCGATGACGGCGATGTGGTCCGCGAGCCGGTCGGCCTCCTCCAGGTACTGCGTGGTGAGCAGCAGCGTGGTGCCGCCGGCGACGAGCTCGTTGATCGCGTCCCACAGCTCGATGCGGCTGCGCGGGTCGAGGCCGGTCGTGGGCTCGTCGAGGAACAGCACCTGGGGGCGGCCGACCAGGCTCGCGGCGAGGTCGAGGCGGCGACGCATCCCACCCGAATAGGTCTTCGCCGACCGGTCTGCCTCGTCGGCCAACGCGAAGCGCTCGAGCAGCTCACCCGAACGCTGACGCGCCTTGGCCGACCGGAGGTGGTAGAGGCGTCCGACCAGCTCGAGGTTCTCGCGACCCGTGAGGTTCTCGTCGACCGCCGCGTTCTGTCCGGCCAGGCCGATGAGCTCGCGGACGGCCGCGGCGTCGCGCACCACGTCGTAGCCCGCGACGGTGACACGACCGGCGTCCGGCCGCAGCAGGGTCGTCAGCACCCGCACGACGGTGGTCTTGCCGGCGCCGTTCGGGCCGAGCAGGCCCAGGACCGTGCCCGGCGGCACCGTGAAGTCCACGCCGTCCAGTGCGCGTACGGCCCCGAACGACTTGCGCAGGCCCTTGACCGCAACGGCGGCATCATCCACCCGACAGCTCCTTGCCTCGCCTGAGCAGCGCGACCGCGCCAGCTCCCCACGTCGCTACGCTATCGCCACACCGCAGAGCCTGACCGCCCGCACCGGCCGCCAGAGATGACGGCCGGGGATTCAACCCCGGCGGCGGTCGGGCAGGTACTCGTCGTCGTCGGCGGTTGGCAGCGTCTCCCACATCTCCGCTGCATGGCGGCGCGCGTCGTCGGCCACGGGTTCGGGCGTCGAGGGCAGCTCCGCCAGGAGGTCGAGGAGCGCGGCGATCGCCGTCGCTGGCAGCACCTCGAGCTCGGGCGTCTCCGCGGCCCGCCCGCGGTGGGGCACCGGCAAGCGCTCCTCGAGGTCGGCGGCGCGTTCCCGGGCTTCCTCGGCGACCGGCTGTGGTGTCGAGGGCAGGTCCGCCAGCATCGCCAGGAGGTTGGCGATCTCCCGGGCGGAACCGGGGCTGAGCGCGATCATCGGCCCGGCTCGCTCTTCGGTTGCCTGGTGGTGGATGACGACATCGTGCTGGTGGTGTGCCCCACCAGGGGCCGCCACACACACGGTCTAGGAGGTGTCCATCACCATGGCCTGGTTGATGAGCATGAGCGCCTCCTCCTTCTTGGCGCTGACTCCCATGACCTCCTGTGTCGAGCCGTCCGGCGTCTTCTCGACGGCGTCCCGCAGCTCGATGAGCTCGTCTTCCTCCATGGCGTCGAGGATGGAACGGAGCTTGTCACGGTCCACGGCAGCCCCTCGGTATGGCGCTCGTTGCTTCTTGGGAGCGCATCCTACCGTGTGGCCCCGGTCGCAGCACCGGTGCGCGGCCGGAGGCGGAACCGGGGCGCTGCCGGCCCACGAGCCCGTGGACGGCGTCACCGTCGACCGTCTCCTGGTCGAGCAGCAGCTCGGTGAGCCGGTCGAGCTCTGCGCGGTGGGCCGTGAACAGGTCCACGGCGCGCTCCTCGGCCTGTCGCAGCAGGCGCGCCAGCTCGGTGTCGATGACCCGCTGCGTCTCCTCCGCCCACGACCGCTGGGTCACCTCCTGCCCGCCAGGTACATCGGGCTCTGACCGCTGTAGCCGACCGGCCCCAGGACCGAGGAGAGGCCGAGCTCGCGCACCATGCGGGTGGCGAGCTGTGTCGCGCCGGCCAGGTCGTTGGCCGCCCCGGTCGACCCCTCGCCGAACACGACGAGCTCGGCGGCCCGCCCGCCGAGGCGGACGGCCAGTGAGTCGTGGAGGAAGCTCTCGCTGTAAAGGTGGCGCTCGTCCACGGGCAGCTGGTGGGTGACGCCCAGCGCCTGACCCGCGGGCAGGATCGTCACCTTGGCCACCGGATCGGCGTGCTCGCAGAGCGCCGACCAGCGCGTGGCCGGCCTCGTGCACGCCACGGCCCGCTTCTCGTCGGGAAGCAGGACGTTGGATCCCTCACGGCGCCCGATGATGATCCGGTCGCGCGCCTCGTCGAAGTCGATCGCGGGTGATGACCTCACGGTCGGCGCGGACGGTGAAGATTGCCGCCTCGTTGACGAGGTTGACGAGGTCCGCGCCCGAGAAGCCGGGGGTGGCGCGGGCCACGACGTCGAGGTCGACGTCGTCGGCGAGGGGCTTGCCGCGACAGTGCACCTCCAGGATCGCCCGGCGATCGCCTTGCGTGGGCAGAGGCACGGTCACCTGCCGGTCGAAACGGCCGGGGCGCAACAGCGCGGGGTCCAGCGACTCGGGGCGGTTGGTGGCGGCCAGCACCACGATGCCCTCCGCCGGGTCGAAACCCGTCTATCTCGGCCAGCAGCTGGTTGAGGGTCTGCTCCCGCTCGTCGTTGGAGATGGCCCCGCCCCCGCCGCTGCGCCGCTGCCCGATGGCGTCGATATCTTCGACGAAGATGATCGCCGGGGCGCGCTTGCGAGCTTTGGCGAACAGGTCGCGCACCCGCGCCGCGCCGACGCCGACGAGCATCTCCACGAAGCTCGAGCCGGTGACCGACAGGAACGGCACGTGCGCCTCGCCGGCGACCGCCCGTGCGAGCAGCGTCTTGCCGGTGCCCGGGGGCCCGACCATGAGGACGCCGCGCGGCGCGGTGGCCCCGGCGCGGCGGAAGCGGTCGGGTTCGCGCAGGAACTCGACGACCTCGGCGACCTCTCGCTTCACACCCTCGTGGCCGGCGACGTCGGCGAACGTGGTCTTCGGCCGCTCGCTGTCGAACTCCTTCGCGTTCGACCGGCCGAGGCCGGCCATGCCGGCGAGCTGCCCGCTGGCGCGCTTACCCAGGTAGATGAACAGTGCCAGCAGCAGGAGGAACGGCGCCAGCGAGAGCAGGATTCCTGCCAGGGTCAGACGCGGAGGCACCGCCTCGATCTCCACCCCACGCTCCTCCAGACGGGCCAGCAGCTCGTCGCCGCTCAGCTGCACGGGGATGGCGGTGGTGAAGGGGGTGCCGTCGGTGAGCTCGCCACGGGTGTCGCCCTCCGCGCCGATGGTGACCGTGGCCACGCGCCCCTCGTCGACCGCCGCCAGGAACTCGCTGTAGGAGAGCGCCATCCCCGGCTGTTCGACGCCGGGGCGAAACAGCAGGAGGAGGCTGAGCACCAGGCCGATGGGCAGCAGCCAGTCCCGCCACGCCGGCGGCGGCGGCGGTCCGGGACCCGTGGGCTTGTCGGCCTTCGGGGCCCGGAGCTGCCGGTGACGTCTCGTGGCGCCCGTGAAGGCTGTCGGACGCTTCCTGACGCACGTTCAAGTGCCCTCCTTCTTCCCGCTGTCCAGCTGTTCCGAAGGAGTGTTCCGGGCCGTGTAGGAAGGAAACCTCTGCTTATCGCGGAATATTTCCTGCCGGGACCGGGTACAAGGAGGGTGAGTCCCTCCGGAGCCACCGGAGGTGCGAGGAGAAGCAGCTCGACGTGCTACAGGAGGTGATGCGTGATGCTGATGCGCTACGACCCGTTCCGCGAAGTCGACCAGCTGCTGCGCCAGAGCTGGGGCGGCGGCCGGTTCGCCCACCTGCCGATCGACGCCTACCGGCGTGGTGACGAGTTCATCGCCGAGTTCGACCTGCCCGGGGTGGACCGCGACTCCATCGACGTGACCGTGGAGCGCGACGTCCTGCAGGTCACCGCTCAGCGCGCCGGCCGGTACGGTGATGAAGACGACGTCCTCATCGCCGAGCGGCCGCAGGGCACGGTGACGCGCCAGCTGTTCCTCGGTCAGGGGCTCGACACCGAGCACATCACCGCGTCGTACGACGAGGGGGTGCTCACCGTCGTGATGCCGGTGGCCGAGCAGGCCAAGCCGCACAAGATCCAGATCGGCTCGGGCGACGGCGGCCGCCAGGCCGTCGAGGCTGGCGCCACCAGCTAGCAGTCAGCAGCCGACAGGATCTTCCCCGCGCCACCCGGACCCCGCCTCGGGGGCCGGGTGGCTTCACCCTTTCGGGTGGCATTCGTCCTTGGCGGGGCCCCCTCGACCAGGCGATGGCCTGCGTATGGGGGTGGAGGCGGCGCGATCGGCGACTCAGGGACGCCCGTCGGCCCCTTATTCTTTGACCGACCGGAGCTCTTCCTCCAACGCAAGTATGCGCCGGATGCCCGCGGCGGAGATTCCCTCCTCCGACAGCTCGAGGATCCGAGCCAGGCGGGCGATGTCCCGACGGGAGTAGCGGCGCTGCCCGCCGTCGGAGCGGTTGGGCGCCACCATGTCGGGTTCGTCGTAGCGGCGGATGACCTGGACGCTCACGTGGAGCAGCTCCGCCACCACCCCAATGGGGTAGACGGGCGCGTCTTCGTCGTCCAGCCGCTGTTCCCACTCCATGACGTCGGCCATGCTAGTAAACCTCGGATAGCGCAACCAGCAAGTCTGCACTGACGGGTACAAGAAAACGTTCCCAGGACGGGCGACTGACACGCATGGGCCCTCCGGTGCACGGTTGTGGCCCGTAGCGGTCGGGTACCCGGCCGGCGGGTAAGGGCTGGGTGATGACGACGGCCTGCGCACGAGGTCGCTCACGCGGTGGTGGCCCGACGCAACGGCATCGAGGTCGACGGCATCACCCTGTGGCTGTTCGGCGGCGTCGCTCGCCTCGCAGGGGAAGCGGTCGAACCGGGTGCGGAGTTCCGCGTCGCCGCCGTGGGCCCCCTGGTCAGCATCGCGCTGAGCGGGATGTCCTCGGCCTCGCCATGGTCGCCGACGCGGTGGTCGTTCCGGATCTCGTCGTCGGTGTGCTCGGTTGGCTGGCCATCATCAACTTCGTGCTGGCCCTCTTCAACCTCGTACCAGCGGCGCCCCTCGACGGCGGGCGGATCCTGCGGGCCTTCCTCTGGCATCGCCGAGGCGACCGCATCGGCTCGGCTATCACCGCGGCACGCGCCGGCCGCACCTTCGGCTTCGTGCTCGTGGGGCTGGGGTTGCTCGAGTTCGTCGCCGGCGCGGGACTGGGTGGGCTCTGGCTCGTGCTGATCGGCTGGTTCCTCGTCAACGCGGCGGGCGCGGAGGAACAGCACGCCAAGGTCCGCGGAGCCCTTGGCGACGTCCGTGTCAGCCAGGTGATGTCACGTGATCCCGTCTTCGTCCCGGGCTCGCTGACCGTGCAGAAGCTCCTGGACCGTTACCTGTTCCGCTACCACTTCTCCGCGTTCCCCGTGGTTGACGAGATAGGACGACCCAGGGGGCTGGTGACGTTGAACCGCATCAAGCAGGTGCCGTGGGAGGAGCGGATGACGACGACCGTCGCTAACATCGCCTGCGCACCCGAGGAGATCCCGACCGCCCACCCCGACGACCCGGTTGCCGACCTGTTGCCGCGGCTGGCCGGTGGCCCGACGGCCAGCCGCTCGTGGTCGATGAGGGACGCGTCGTCGGCATCGTCTCGCCCACCGACGTCGCCCGCCTGCTCCAGATCGCCGAGCTTCGGGCACCTCACGACTCGGCCCGCATGTGACGTCATGGCCGGGTCTGGCATCCTTCGCGCCACAGTGACGCCGCGGCTTTCCCGGTCGCGGCCGCACGTCGCCGAAGGAGCGCATATGGTCACGATCCGCGACCTGCCGTCGGCGGTCGAGCGATCCGAGGAGCTCGCCGCGCGCCTCGCCGGCAAGACGGCGGCGGTGTTCCTCGACTACGACGGCACCCTCACCCCCATCGTGGAGGACGCGCGTGAGGCCACCCTGGCGGAGGCCACGCGCGAGGCGATCCGCAACCTCGCGGCCGTGGCGCCGGTGGCCATCGTGAGCGGACGAGACCTCGCCGATGTCCGCGAGATGGTCGCCGTGGAGGGGATCGCCTACGCGGGCAGTCACGGGTTCGACATCTTGGGGCCCGATGGCGACCGTCACGAACGCGCTGCCGACGCACTTCCCGCGCTCGACCGCGCTCACCACCGTCTCGATGAGGCACTCGCGGACATCCCGGGGGCCTCGGTCGAGCGCAAGAAGTTCGCCGTCGCGGTGCACTTCCGGCGCGCCGACCCCGAGCAGCTCGGTCGGATCGAGCAAGCGGTGGACGAGGTCGCCGCAGCGGTCTCGGGCCTGCGCAAGACCGGGGGCAAGAAGATCTTCGAGCTGCGCCCCGACGTCGAGTGGCACAAGGGCAAGGCCCTGCTGTGGCTCCTGGTGACCCTCGACCTTGACCGACCCGACGTCGTCCCCGTGTACGTCGGCGACGACGTGACCGACGAGGACGCCTTCGCCGCCATCGCCGAGCGCGGCATCGGCATCATCGTGCGCGGCGAGGACGATCACCGTGAGACCGCCGCCCACTACAGCCTGCGCGACCCGGATGAGGTGCGCAGCCTTTTGATGGAGAGCGCTGCCGCGATCAAGGCGCCGGACGGCTCCCCCCGTCACCGATAATTGGTGGAACTAGCAAATCCGGGGTGAGGAAAGACGCTAACCCAAAGGCAACGAGTTAAGGCTACAGGGGTGACACGCGTGCATCGTTGGCTGCACGAGAGACTCAGTAAGTGTGCGCTAGACGCACACGGTCCAGCCTGGTAACACTGGATTCTCCACGAGACAAGCCCGGTGGCTTCCGTGCGATGAGCGCTGTGATGGGGCGGCCGAGGCCGGCGGCGCCACCCCTATGCCCGGGCGCCACGTTCGAGTCTTGCTTTCGTGTGGGAAGGGGGTTACCTTCTGTGGCAACCGACAAGGCTGCTCGACCCTCAACGAAACTGGAGACCAAAGATGCGCCGTTCGATTGTGGCCTTGGCCGCGGGTATCCTTCTGCTCGCCCTGGCGGTTCCCGCGCTGGCGCAGGACCCGACCGATCCGCAAGACCCCTATCCGCCCGTGCCGGCGCCGACGTGCGCTCTGGTGATCGAGGTCGTCACCCTGCCCGGCATCATCAGCCTCCAGGGCAGCAACTGGGAGCCGAACTCGACGGTGGAGATCGTCATCCTCGGTCTGGTCTACGAGGTCCAGACCGACGAGGACGGCAACTTCCGGGAGGACATCCTCATCAGCGAGGAAGACCTCCTGCTCAACCTTCCCGACGACATCAACCTGGAGGAGCTGCTCGAGCTGACGATCGAGTGCCGCGGCACCGATCAGGCTGGGGAGCCGCGTTCGGTCTTCCTGACAATCCAGGTCCGGATCACCTTGGTGGACGGCGTGGATCCTGATCCGGATGCCCCCACCTGTTTCGGCGTGATCACTCTCGTGGATACGCAGCCCCTGCTGTCCTGGCAGGGCGCAGGATGGGAGCCCGGCTCCACGGTGCTGGTGACGCCCGCGCTGGTCGCTTGGGAAGCCGTCGTCGGCGACGACGGCACGTTCGCCGAAGAAGTCGTCGTGGCCGGAGACGAGCTGATCAACCTCTTCGATGACATACAGGCCGGCCTGCTGGAGTGCGAGGGCACGGACGCTGATGGTCAGGACCGCGTGGTTCCTCTGACGCTGGAGATCGACCCCACGCTGCTGGAGGATCTCGGCTTGCCCCCGCTGCTGCCTGAAGGCGGGGGGACCGACAGCAACGGGTTGATTTCGAGCCTGCTCGGCACCGGCGGCGACGCCGTCATCCAGCTGCCCCCGTCACCGTTGAGCACGCGCCTCCTCTCGGCGGAGGCGCAGCCGGTGGACTGGGACCCGCGGACGAACGGTGCCACCTTCGTCGCCCTGCTCGCCATGCTCCTGATCATGATCGGCGGTGCGGACTTCCTGGTGTGGAGCCGCAAGCACAATGACGTAACCCTGCCGGACGGGCAGAACGGGTAGTTCGGCGACGCGCTTGCGGTAGGGAGGCCATTCGGCCTCCCTCCCGCAGTTTTCAGCCTCTTCGAGCCCAACACCGTTACGGTTCTGCGTGGGCCAGCCGCGCTTGCCGCGAAGTGGACGCTTTTGGTCGTAGCTGGAATAAAGGATATACGAGGACTGACCCGAAGTGTCCAGTGCATGAAAACTGCCACTCCGGTGGGCGGTGGCTGTGCCGGTGCGAACTCCTGTGGAGCGGGCGAAGGGAATCGAACCCTCATCACCAGCTTGGAAGGCTGGGGCTCTGCCATTGAGCTACGCCCGCGGCCAGGAAAGTGTAGCCATCGTCCACGCGCGCCGGCCCGCGGGAGGCGCGGCGGCGGCGTACCCGAGGGCGCCTGCGAGCGTGCGGATCCTGGCGTCGAGGGGCGTCGAGGGGCGTCGAGGGGCGGCGGGCGAGCGGGCCGGAAACCCCGCGGATGCGCGGGCATTTTCAACGGGCCCTGCCACCACGCGGGGCGGACCCCGGTCCGCCGGATTCCCGCGGATGTGCGGCGATCTTGGGGTGCGGAGGGCGCGCCGGCCGGCACAGGACCGAGGGCCGGCGGCGCCCGGCGCGCTCCAACCTTCCGGGGCGGTCGGCGACGAGGCCCTGGCGGCCTCCGCCGTCAGTTTGCAGCGGGCGGAGACGCGGGTGGCCGCGGAGCGGTTGCGGCGCATCGGCGAGCTGGACGCCCGCAAGGCCTTCCTCGGCAGGGCGACGTCGACGGCGGACTGGCTTGCGCCCAAGCTGGGCCTGTCACGCGGCCAGGCCAAAGGCCGAGGTCGGACGCCGCCGGGGCGCTCGAGCGTCTGCCCCGCCGGGGAGGTGTGCGAGGTGGTCGTGGACGACCGCGGCCGTCCGTTGAAGGTCAGCGAGAACGGCCGGCCCACCCTGCGCCAACGCCGCGCGGTCATCGCCCGCGACCGCTCCTGCATCGGCTGCGGGGCGCCCGCCAGCCGCTGCCAGGTCCACCACGTCGTGTGGCAACGCCACCGGGGCGCCACCGTCGTGGGCAACCTGGTGCTGGTCTGCTACGCCTGCCACCACGCCATCCACCACGACGGGTGGACCGTCACCCAACAACCCCCAGGGCGCTACCGCATCCGGCGCACCCCCAACAACCCCGCCCGCACCGGCAGACTGCGACATACCACCTGACCCCCACCCCGGCCCTGCCGCCGGGGACACAGCCCTGCCCGCGGACCCATGGCCGGGGAACACCAGGAAACACCCTGCCCGCAGCCCACACGGTCGGGGAACACCCATGCCCGCGGACCCGGCGCCACCCCGCCGGGCTGCCCGACGGCGCACCCACGGGGGTCGGGGCGCAGGAGCCCGGCGGTCACGTCCACCCCGGCGGGCGGGTGCGGCGAGCGACGGTGCCGTCCCACTCGTCGAGGGGTGCGCAGTGCCAGTACCAGCTCCCGTCGAGGCGCGCCCGCCCCGGCAGCGCCGTGCGGCCGTTCGCCCACCGCAGGACAGCCCAGGGGTCGGTCGCAGGAGCGGGCGCCGCCGCGCCGGCCCGAGGCGCCCACGGGAAGAGCCGGGCGAGGACTCTGGCGCAGAGGTCGGCGGGCGGTGCGAAGGCGACGCCGAGTCCGCTGGCGATGTCGTCGGTGTGGATGAGCGTCTCGTCGCAGCCCATGGCGAGGAAACCCTCCGCGTCGGCCATGCCCGCCGGGTGGTAGCCGCGGGTGCCCGCCGGCACGCCGCGGGCGACGGCGGCGAGCACCGCCGAGGCGGAGTCAACGGTCGTGAGCAGCCGCGACACGGACGCGGTGCCGTCACCAGAGCGTGGGAACGGCCGGTCCTCCCCGGCGACGGCGAGATCGACGCTGTAGAAGAGCAGCGCGTCGACGATGTGGTCCAGCGTGCGCCGGCAGTCCCAGGTCAGCTCGCCGGCCACCACGCCCCAGTCCGCGTCGAGCGCCGGCTCGAGGGTCTGCCTGCACACCTCGGCGGCGAGCCGCAGGTCGTCGGGGGTCACCGGTTGTCTCACGGTGCGCGGGAGGTCAGCTCGACAGGCGGCGGGCCATCCAGCCGGCGGCGTAGGTGATGACGATGTCGGCGCCCGCCCGGCGGATGGAGCGCAGCGTCTCCTCCATGATGCGGTCCCCGTCGATCCAGCCCCGCTCCGCGGCGGCGTGGACCATCGCGTACTCCCCGGAGACGTGATAGGCGGCGAGGGGCAATCGGGTGGCCTCCTTCACCCGCCAGACGAGGTCGAGGTAGGGCACGGCCGGCTTGACGAGGAGCACGTCGGCGCCCTCGGCCGCGTCGGTGAGCGCCTCACGGACACCCTCGTCGCCGTTGGCCGGGTCGAGCTGGTAGCCGGCGCGGTCCCCGAACGACGGGGCACACTCCGCCGCGTCGCGGAACGGCCCGTAGAACGCGGAGGCGTACTTCGTGCAGTAGCTCATGATGCCGGTCTTCTCCGCGTAGCCGGCGTCGTCGAGGGCTGCCCGGATCCCCGCCACCTGGCCGTCCATCATTCCCGATGGTGCGACGAGGTCGGCGCCGGCCTCGGCCTGGCTGACGGCCGCACGCGCGTAGGCGGCGACCGCGGCGTCGTTGTCGACGCTGCCGTCGGAGCGCACCGGCCCGCAGTGGCCGTGGTCGGTGTACTCGTCGAGGCAGGTGTCGGCGAGCAGCACGATTTCGTCACCGTGGTCGTCACGGAGCGCGCGAAGGGCCCGCTGCACGATCCCGTCGGGCTCCCATGCCGCCGTTCCCTCGGCGTCCTTGCTCGCCGGCACGCCGAACAGCAGCCAGCTCGTCACCCCGGCGGCCCGCAGCTTCTTGGCCTCCGTCCGCAAGCTCTCGAGAGTGTGCTGGACGACGCCCGGAAGGGACGCCACCGGCTGGGCGTCGCTGATGCCCTCCTTGACGAACAGCGGCGCGACCAGCTGCTCGGGGGCGAGCCGGGTCTCGCAACCGAGGTCGCGCAACGCCGCGGTCCGGCGGAGCCGCCGGGGCCGGCCGGCGGGGAAGGGGGCGGGTCGCATCCCTGCGAGGATAGACGCGCTGGGACGGCGCACCGGAGCCCGCCGGAGCGCGCCACCGACCCGGGTTTTCCGCACCGGATCGGTGGCGCGCCACCCGGCCGTCACGTGCGGCTATCGACGCCTCGGGCCAGGAAGGGAGAACTCCTGCGTCTGCGGGTTCAGGTGCGGCAGGCGGATCTCCCCCGCCATCACCGGGTCGCTGACGCGGAAGACGTTCAGGCCGGACTGGATCTCCGACTCGTAGACGAAGCCGTTGTACCAGTACGTCGACCACGCCCCGCCGAGGTTGGCCGGCGTGATCGGGTCCGGGTCGGAGAACGCCACGACGCGCGGGTTCGCCGGGTCGGTGAACTCGACCACCCACGTCCCGGCCTGGTAGTGCCCGCCGACCGCGACGTAGCGGCCACTGCGCAGCGGGACGATGTTGTAGTTGTGGACGGTGCAGTTCTCCCCCTCGCCGTCCTGCGGGCGCGGGAGGACCCACTGGCCGAGCTTCTCGCCGGTGTTGGCGTCGTAGAAGAACTTGCTCTTGTAGATGTCGGCGTCCTCGGAGCGGCAACGCGGATCCGCGCCGCCGCCCGGCTCCCAACCGAGGACGAGCACCCGCCCGTCCCAGGTGAACGTGGCGGAGTGCCAGCGGCCGCCGATGCCGACCTTGTTACCCAGGTCGTCCTCCTCCTCGACGTTGTAGAGCCACCGCGGCGCCGTCAACGAGCCGCCGCGCGGGCCCCCGACGGAGAAGACGTTCGCGGCGTGGCCGCTCGCGCAGGCGAGCAGGTTCACGTCGCCGAGGATGAGCCCGGCGTCGTGGCAGCCGTTGTTGCTGCCGAGGGAACCCGGCATGAGCGGGACGTACCCGATGTGGCGGGCGCCCGCCGGATTGGCGAGGGGCACTTCGATGATGTCCATCGCGTCGCACACGGGCCGGCCGCCGCCCGAGGAGTTGTTGCTGTAGACGATGAGCCGGTTGCCCGCCGGGTCGGGCGTGCCGGTCACGGTGTGCGAGCCGCAGCCGTCCGCGGTGCCGCGCTGCGCCGCGCCCGCCTGACTGAACTCGACCGCCGCGACCAGCGCCGGCCTCGCCGGGTTGCTGATGTCGAACACGTGCACGCCCTCGAACCCCACGGGCACGGGCTGCCCGAGGCACATGCGCCCCGCCGGCGCGGGCGAGTTCCAGGAGCGCACGACGATGTGCTCCCAGACGTAGACGTCGCCCTGGTCGCCGTTGCAGCGAGGATGGCTCACGAGCTTGGGGTTGCCGGGCGCGGACACATCGACGATCCGGAAGCCGTCGTAGTTGCCGTGGATCGCGTACTTGCCCCAGAACGCGATGTCGGAGCTGATCTGGCGCTGGGCGGCGGGCACGCCGAAGAACTGCGCGGGGTGCGGGCTGTGGCCGAGGGCGTGGATGTTCCTCGTGCTCTCCCGCGCGGTGTAGCTGCCGGCCTCTCCGGGCGGGTCGTCGTGGTCGTGGTCGTCGTCGGGATGCGCGCCGGCGGGTACGGGCAGGGCGAGCAGGGACAGTGCTGCGAGCAGCACGAGGATGCGGCGAGCAGTGCCCATCATGTCACGGCCTTTCTCGGTACGAGGGAGCGCCACGGGCCGGGGCCACTCACGGTGGTCCCGGCCCGGACGAGGTGCGATGCCATCGGTCCCAGCGCGGTCAGCGCAGAACGGACTCCTGGGTCTGCGGGTTCAGGTAGGGCAGCTTGCGGGCACCCGCGCGTGCCTGGTCGCTGAGGAGGAAGGTGTCCACGCCCCGGAGGATGTCGTTGGCGTAGATGAAGCCGTTGTACCAGTAGCTCGACCAGGCGCTGCCGCCGTGGGGACGGTAGAAGCCGATCTCGGCAGCGGCCTCGCTCGCACCCGCGACGAGGCGGTCGACGTCGATGACCGTCGTCCCTCCCGTGTAGGCCGAGGACACGAGGACGTTGCGGCCCCGCAGCGGGATGAAGTTGAAGTTGTGCATCGTGCAGGTCCCGGCCTCGGAGCGCGGGATCTTGTAGTTGGCGAGCAGATCGCCGGTCTGGGTGTCGAAGAACCAGATACGGCCCTGAAGGTCCGTGGGGTCCACGCAGCGGGGCTGGCCGCCGCCGCCTGACTCGTCGCCGAACGCGACGATCGAGCCGTCCCAGCTGAACGTCGCGGAGTGCCAGAGGTCGATCTTTGCGGGGTCGACCACGGGGTGGTCGAAGCGCCACAGCAGCGTCGGGCTGAAGGGGTCGGAGATGTCCCACAGCTGCGCCTCGCTCATGCACGCACCGGCGGCGAGGTTCAGCTCGACGAAGACGCTGATGTCGTGGCAGGCCTTGAAGGAGAACGTCGTGTTCTGCAGCGGGTAGGTGGCGCTGGCCGTGCCCGGGTCGAGGTACGCCTTGCTCACGGTCGCCTGGGTCGGGTTGGCGAGCGGCACGTTGATGACCGACACGAACCCGTGCCCGCCACCGTCCTCGGCGCGAACGCAGTTGGGGCCCTGTGCGGCGTTGCCGAGCGGGTAGGACGACACGTACACGAGGACCCGCCCGTTCGCGGGGTCGGGGTACAGCGTGTGGGTGTGCGACCCGCAGTCGGTCGGGACCGACGCGAGATGCACCGGCCTCCGCGGGTTGGAGACGTCGAAGATGCGAACACCCTCGAACATGCCCGGGGTGGCCGCCGTGATGCCCACGCCGGTGCTGTCGCACCCGCCGTGGCTCTGCGGGGCGTCGACCGACTGGAACAACAGGCCGCCGTACACCGACACGTCGCTCTGCGCGCCGTTGCAGCGAAAGTCGGTGATGACCTTCGGGTTCGCCGGTGAGGCGATGTTGATGACGCGGAAGCCCTGGTAGTTGCCCGCATAGGCGAGGTTGCCGGCGAAGGCGAGGTCGGACTGCGTGGTCGTGCCCTCGGCTTTGGCCACGTTCGACAGGAGCTTCATGTTCTTGCTGTGCACGTCGGGCCCCTGCGAGCCAGGTCCAGCATGGTCCTCGTCGTCGTGGGCGCCGGCCGGGACGGCGCCGGCGAGCAGCGACAGCAGGAGTGCGAGCAGCAGGAACACCGACCAGACGCGACGCATGGCACGACCTCCCGGACAAGACCGCGCTCATGAAGACTGCCCGCAGACGGCGCCTTCCGACGCGCGGCACCCCAATTCGATCCAACCCGCGGAGCCGCTGCCGCAATCGCCCCGTTCGAGGGAAAGCGGTCCGACCCCGATCACCAACGTCCCCGCGCTCCCCCTTGCGAGCGCACCGCCCAAGTCCTTGCCCCTGGGCCGCCGAAAACGCTACTCCCGGTTCAGGCGCCCGACAAGGGTGAAATCCGAGGCGACCCAGCTCATGCGCGCCGGGATCCAGCCGCAGCGACGACCGCGCCGACAAGACCGTCGAGGTCGTGGGGGTCGGCCTCGGCGTCAACGGGCAGGCCGAGCTCGCGGCAGGTCGCCGAGGTCACCGGCCCGATGGAGGCGATGCGCAGGGACGGGTCCGGCGGCTCGCCGAGCAGCGTCACGAAGTTGCGCACGGTGGACGAGGAGGCGAAGGCGGCGACGTCGACGTCACCGGCGGTCAGGCGCGCACGCACGGCGGGCGCGAGCTCGGCGACCGGTACGGTCCGGTAGGCCTCGACTTCGGTCGTCTCCCATCCCGCCGCCGCGAGCGCCTCGGTGAGCGTCGGCGTGGCGAGGTCCGCGCGCGCGAGCAGCACCCGCGCGGGCCTGTGATCCTCCACGAACGCGTCGGCGAGACCCCGGGTGGTGTAGCGCTCGGGCACGAGATCGGCGCGCAGGCCGTGCGCGGCGAGCGCCTCGCCGGTGCCCGGTCCCACGGCGGCGATGCGCACCCGCGCGAGCAGCCGCGCGTCGGCCCCGAGTTTCGTCACCTGCTCCCACACGGCCTCGACGCCGTTGGCCGAGGTGAGCGCCAGCCAGTCGAACCCGCCCTCCGCGACCCGCCAGAGGCATTCCTGCAGGCGGTCGGGGTCGCGGGCGGGCGCGATGGCGATGGTGGGCGCCTCGACGGGTTCGGCGCCGAGCGCGCGCAACCGCTCGGACAGCGCCGAGGCCTGATGGCGCGTGCGGGGCACGAGCACCGACACCCCCTGAAGGGGTCGGCGGTGGCGGACCCAGGCCGCCTCGCCCTCGTACCAAGCGATGTCCTCCCGCAGGGCGACGACGTCGCCGACGACGACGATCGCGGGATTGCTGAACGCCGCAGCCGCGGCGCGCTCGGCGATGTCCGCGAGGGTTGCCGTGAGCGTCCGCTGGCGAGCCGTCGTCCCCCAGCGCACAAGCGCGACCGGCGTCGCGGGGGGCTTGCCGGCCGCCACGAGCGCGGCGGCGATCTCACCAAGCCGCCGCATCCCCATGTAGAACAACAACGTGCCGGGGAAGGCGGCAAGCGCGGCGTAGTCGACCTGGGAACCAGGCTTGGTGGGATCCTCGTGGCCGGTCACGACCGCGAACGCCGGCGCGACGCCCCGGTGGGTCACCGGGATTCCGGCGTAGGCGGGAGCCGCAACGCCGGCGGTCACTGCGGGGACCACCTCGAACGGCACCCCGGCGGCCACACAGGCCTGCGCCTCTTCGGAGCCGCGCCCCAGCACGAACGGGTCGCCGCCCTTGAGGCGCACGACGGCCTGCCCGGCCAGGGCCCGCTCGACGAGCAGGGCGTTGATCTCGTCCTGGGTCATCGCGTGGCGGTCGGGGAGCTTGCCGACGTCGACCAGGGCGCAGTCCTCGGCGCAGAGGCCGAGCGCTTCAGCGGGCGCGAGCCGGTCGTAGGCCACGACCGTGGCGGTCGCGAGCAGCCGTGCGGCCCGCAGCCCGATGAGCCCGGGGTCCCCCGGTCCGCCTCCGACGAGGTGGACGGTCCCGCGGGCTGCCGGCGGCCCCCCGAACGGCCACGTCACGGGCGAGCGCCGGGGTGCGCGTCGCGCGTCGCCGCGATCACGTCGAGCATCGCCGCGCCGCCCGACGCGATCATCTGGCCGGCGAGCGCCACGCCGAGCTCCTCGGGACGCTCGGCGGGACCGCGGTGGGACCGCCGGAGCACCTCGCCGCTGACCGGGTCGGCGAGCATGCCGGCCAGGTGGAGGAGCCCGTCGGACCGGAGCGTCGCGAGCGCGCCGACGGGCGCGAGGCAGCCGCCGCCGAGGTGGGACAGAAAGGACCGCTCGGCGCGCACGCCCCGGCGGGAGGCGTCGTCGTCGATGTGGGCGCAGGCCGCGAGCGCGTCGCTGTCGCCGGCGCGGCACTCGACGGCGAGCGCGCCCTGGGCCGCGGCGGGCAGCACCTGCCCCGCCTCGAGCGCCACGGCCTTCAGCGGCAGGCCGAGGGCACCGACGCCCCCCTCCTGCTCGGGCACGTAGAGCCGGCGCATGCCGGCGAAAGCGACGACGACCGCGTCGAGCTCGCCGTCGGCGACCTTGCGCAGTCGCGTGTCGAGGTTGCCGCGCACCGGTCGCACCCGCAGTCGGGGGCGCGCACGGAGCAGCTGCGAGCGGCGGCGTTGCGAGCTCGTGCCGACCGTCGCGCCGGCCGGCAGCTCGCCGAGGTCGTGGCCGTGGCGGGTGACGAGCACGTCGCGGGGGTCCTCGCGGGCGGGCACCGCGGCGATCGTGAGGCCGTCCACCGGCGTGCTCGGCAGGTCCTTGTAGGAGTGGACCGCGAGGTCGACCTCGCCGGCCAGCAGGGCCGCCCTGATCGTGTCGACGAAGAGCCCCTTGACGTCGAACTCGCCGATGGCCCGCTCCGGCGACAGGTCACCGCTCGTGGCCATCGGGACGAGCGTGAACGCGAGACCGCTGCGCCCGGCGAGGAGGCGACCGGTCTGGTAGGCCTGCGCCCGCGCGAGGGCCGAGCGCCGCGTCGCGATGCGGAGCGTGAACGCCAGGGCTTCCTACCGCCTTCGGCTGCTGGGGAGCGACAAGCCGCGCTACCTGCCTTCGGCTGCCCGAGGGCTACTCGGGCAGGTCGAAGAGCTCACGCAGCGCGGCGGCGTGCGCGTCGCCGCTGCGGTCGGCGAGCGCCTTCAGGCGGATCGTCGGCTCGTGAAGGAGGGTGTTGACGATGCCCCGGGTGAGGGCGTCGACCGCGGCCCGCTCGCGCTCGTCGAGGTCGGCGAGCCGTGGCGCCAGACGCCCGAGCTCTGCGACGCGGACCTGCTCGGCCCGGCCCCGCAGCGCGGCGACGGTCGGCTCGACCCGCACGCTTCGTGTCCACGCGGCGAAGCGCTCCGCCTCCTCCTCGACGATGGCGCGCCCGCGCTCCACCTCGGCCCCGAGACCGCCCGGGGCACCCCCCGCGGGTACGCTTCCGCCGCCGTCGGTGAGTGTGCGGATCGCGTCGATGTCGAGGACGCTCACCGACGGCAGCCCCGCGCACGCCGCGTCGACGTCGCGCGGCACCGCGAGGTCGACGAGCACGAGGGGACGCTCGGGACGGCGCCGCATCGCCTCGGCGACCGTGTCGTGGTCGACGACCGGAGTGGAGGCCCCCGTCGAGCACAGCACGAGGTCGGCGACGGCGAGCCCGTCGGCGAGGCGACCGAGCGCCACGACCTCGCCGTCGACCCTGGCGGCGAGCCGCTCGGCCCGGTCAGGGGTGCGGTTGGCGACAAGGATGCGTGCGGCGACGCCGGACAGCCGGTCGGCGCCCATGCCGCCCATCTTGCCCGCCCCCACGACGAGGACGGTGGAACCGTCGAGGTGGCCGAGCACCCGGCGCGCCGCGTCGAGGCCGACGTCGACCATGGAGGACGCGCCGGCGGAGATGGCCGTCTCCCGCCGCGCCCGCTTGCCGACCCGCAGCGCCCGGCGGAAGAGCGAGGACAGCATCCGCCCCGCTGTGCCCTCGGCCTCGGCGTCGGCGAACGCCTGCTTGACCTGGAGCTGGATCTGGCGCTCGCCGACCACCATGGAGTCGAGCCCGGCGGTGACCGAGAACAGGTGCCGGGCGGCCTTGTCGTCGTAGTGGTCGTAGGCGAGGTCGACGAAGTCCTCGGGCGCGACGCCGCCCCATTCGGCGAAGAATCGGCGCAGGTCGGCCATGCCGCCGTGGAAGCGGGAGACGGAGGCGTAGACCTCAACGCGGTTGCAGGTCGACAGCACCGCCGCCTCGCGCACGTGCTCACGCTGGGCGAGGGAGGCGAGCGCCTTCGGCACGCCCTCCGGCGCGACGGCCACCCGCTCGAGCAGGCCGACCGGAGCCGTCTTGTAGTTCAGTCCGAGGACGAGCAGAGGCACGCGTACGCCAGTTCTCTCGCAGACGTGAAGTCGCCGTTGCGCAACAAGTCGAGGATATCGGGGAGGGGAACGGCACGCCAAGCGGCGCGGCGGGCCGCGGGGTCGAGCCCCGCAAGATGCGCCCGGGTCGCCGGCGCGTCCCGCACCTCGCCGAGCAGGGCCACGAGCTCACCGTACTCGGCGCCGAAGGCCTCCTCGAGCTCCTGGCGGACGTGGCGGGCGACGGCCGGGGCGCGCCCGCCGGTGGACACGGCCACGGTCAGCTGACCCCGTCGTACAGCACCGAGCATGGCGGCGCTGCCGGGGCCGGCGGCGTCGGCCTCACGGTCGGTGCGCACGCAGAAGGTCGCCTGCGCCGCGGCGTCGGCGGCCACCCTGGCGTTGACCGCCGGGTCGGCCGTCGCTGCGACGACGAGGAACGCGCCTGCGAGGTCTCCCGCGGCGTAGCCGCGCGCGTGCCAGACGAGGCGGCCTCCCGCGGCGGCGGCACGGATGGCGGGCACGGCCTGCGGCGCCACGACGACGAGGTCGGCGCCGGCCTCGAGCAGCGGCGCGGTCTTCGCCGCGGCGACCGGGCCGGCCCCCACCGCGACCACTCGCCGCCCCGCAAGGTCGACGAGCAGCGGGACGCCGGCGTTCACGCCAGCTGGTCGGGCGGTTCGGCCTCTGCTTGCGTGCCGACCTCGTCGAGCCGGGCGCGGGCGGTGCCGCGGCGCACGGACTCCTCGGCCACCCGGCGCTGCGCGTAGAACGACAGGATCTGCAGCTCGATCGACAGGTCGACCTTGCGCAGGCTCACGCCCTCGGGGACGTTGAGGACGGTCGGCGCGAAGTTGAGGATCGAGGTGATCCCCGCGGCGACGAGCCGGTCGGTGACCTCCTGCGCGACGCCACCGGGAACGGCGAGCACGCCGATCGAGATCTCGTGCTCCTTGACCACCCGCTCCATGTCGTCGACGTGCTCGACCTCGAGACCGGCGATGCGTCGGCCGACCTTGTCCTCGTCCGCCTCGAGCAGGGCGGCGATGCGGAAGCCGCGCTGGGCGAACCCCCCGTACTCGGCGAGCGCCCGCCCGAGGTTGCCGATGCCGACGAGACAGACGGCCCAGTCCTGCGTCAGGCCGAGCCCGCGGCTGATCTGGTGGATGAGGTACTCCACGTCGTAACCCACGCCTCGGGTGCCGTACGAGCCGAGGTAGGACAGGTCCTTGCGGATCTTGGCCGAGTTCACGCCCGCGGCGGTGGCCAGCGCCTCGCTCGACACGGTGTGGGTCCCGACCTCGGCCATGTCGACGAGCGCCCGCAGGTAGACGGGGAGGCGGGCGACGCTCGCATGAGGAATCTGACGGGACACACGCACCTCCTCGTCCGCTCGGCTCGTGCGGTCATCGCACGGGGCTGTTCACAATGGTACGTGATGGTACGGGGGGTGGCGGGGCGCTCAAAGCGGCGGGGACGCGTTCGGGTCATGTGGCGCGCTGCCCTGGCTCGCTCCCTTCGGCGCCTCGGCGGTTCGGTCGCCGGCTGCGCGAAGGATGGCTTCGCAGGTCGTCCTCAGCTGTGCGACCTCGTCCGCGGTCAGCGCGTCGAAGAGCACCGAGCGGACCTCCTGCACGTGGCCGGGCGCGGCCGCGGCGAGCCGGGCGAAACCTTCGTCGGTCAGGACGGCGAGCTGGCCGCGGGCGTCCGAGGGACAGTCCTCCCGGCGCACCCAGCCCGCCGCTTCGAGGCGGGCGACCGCGTGCGACAGGCGGCTCGGCGAGTATCGGGAGCAGCGAGCGAGCGCGGACATGCGCATCGTCCGGTCGGACGCCTCCGACAGGTGGACGAGGATCTCGTAGTAGGCGTGGGGCATGCCGCAGTCGCGCTGCAGCTGGCGCTCGAGCCGCTCGGCGACGAGCTGAGAGGCGTTGAGGAACGCCCGCCAGGCCGACTGCTCCTCGGGCGAAAGCCACCGGGTGTCGCTCATCACGCCCCTCACGCCTCTCCAATCCCTACGGCAGGCCGCCAGCGTCGGCGGCGGTCGCCGCGGTGAGCTTCAGCAGCCACCGGCGCGCGCCGTCGGCCTGCGCCGCGCCGAGAGTGTGCCCGCCGTCGTGCCAGTCGACCGTGACGGCGGCGCCCGCCTCGTCGAGCAGGGTGGCGAGCGCCTCCGCTTGCTCGGGGGGCGCCATGGGGTCGACGCGACCCTGGCTGAGGTAGACCGCGGCGTGCGTGAGGTCAGGCAGCGTCGCGGGCCGCAGCGGCAGCATGGCCGAGAAGAGGACCGCGCCCCGCAGCACCTCGGGGTGGAGCAGGAGGACGGCGGCGGCGATGTTCGCGCCGTTGGAGAAGCCGACGGCGACGACGTTGTCCGGGTCGAACCGGTAGCGCCCGGCGGTGCCGCGCACGAATGCGGCGAGCTCGCCGGCCCGTGTGACGACGTCGGCCTCGTCGAAGACCCCTTCGGCCAGCCGGCAAAACCAGCGCGGCAGGCCGTGCTCCCGGACCTTGCCGCGGGGGCTCAGCAGCGCGCTTCCCGGACTCAGGTGGCGGCCGAGCGGCACGAGGTCGTCCTCGTTGCCGCCGGTGCCGTGCAGCAGCAGGAGCGTGGGCGCGAGCGGCTGCTCGCCGGGCACCCACCGGTGGGGGAAGCCGTGGAGGGTGCGGTCGTCGGCCGTCACGACGTCTCCTCTTGGCCGCCTGGGGCATCCGCCGCCTGCGCCTTGCGATCCTCGACGAGCTTCAAGGCGGGCAGGGCGCGCTCGATGTCCTCGCGGCTCGGCTCGAGCCACGGCGGCAGCCGCAGCCGGCGCCCGAGCTCGAGCAGCGGCTCGTCGACGTCGAAGCCTGGCGCGTCGGTCGCGATCTCGAGCAGGACACCGCCGGGCTCGCGGAAGTAGATCGAGTGGAAGTACTGGCGGTCGATGACGGGGGTCACCTTCACGCCTTCCTCGACGAGCTCGGACCGCCAGCGAACCTGCGTGTCGTCGTCGGGGGCGCGCCAGGCGATGTGGTGGACGGTGCCCGCCGCGACGAGCCCCTCGGGAGCCTGCCGGTCGACGACCACGTCGACCTGGCGCCCCGGTCCGCCCTCGCCGACGGCGAAGCGCAGGCGGTCGCCGTCCTCCTCGACCAGCGAGAAGCCGAGCATGCCGGTGAGCATCGCCACGGTCGCGTCCGGGCGACGCTCGGTGAGGGTGACGGAGTGGAAGCCGCGGATCTGGTGGACGCCGGGCACGGTGCTCGCCTCCCACGGGGTCTGGGGGGCCGTGCCCGGGTGGGCGAGGAGCTGGACGAGGAGGCCATCGGGGTCCTCGAAGGCGAGGACCTCGTCGGAGGCGCGGGTGTGCCGGCCGGCGACCTCCACGCCCATGTCCCGCAGCCGCTCGGACCAGTAACCGAGCGAGCCCTCCGGGATCGACAAGGCGGTCGTGGTCGCCTGGCCCGCCCCCCGCCGGCCGCGGGGCGTTGCCGGCCACGGGAAGAAGGTGATGACCGTACCGGGCGTGCCGGCCTTGTCCCCGTAGTAGAGGTGATAGGTGTCGGGCGCGTCGAAGTTGACCGTCTGCTTGACGAGGCGCAGCCCGAGCACCCGCGCGTAGAACTCGACGTTGCGGCTCGGGTCGGTGGCGATGGCGGTGACGTGGTGGAGCCCCAGCGGCTGGATGTCCATGTGGTCCCCTTCGGCGTTGGCGGGACGAGATCCCGCTGCCGCCAGCGTACCCGACGAACTTGAGTGCTCAACATCATCGCGAGCGTCCGCAGCCGGGCGCCCGCGCGGGTTGACGGGGACGCCGCCAGGAACCAGGATGGGCAGCGATCCGTCCCGGACGGTCCCCTGGGCGCCGGGTGGTGGTTCCCGTGCCCCCGGAGTCGCTGAACGGCTGTCACGTCGCCAAAGGGGGGGAGTTTCCGGGTGGTCACCGGTCCGTCGGTCAGCGAACCCATGGATGCGGAGTCGGCGTCGCTCCTCGCGGCCGCCGAGGCCGTCGAGGCGCGTGACGGGATTCCGCATCTGCTCCGCATCGCCGTCGCGCTGTCGCGGGCGGTGACCGCCGACGAGGTGCTCGACGTCGTGCTCAACGAGCTCGTTGAGGCGGTCGGCGCGGACGGGGCCGTCACGGCCCTGCTCGTCGACGGGGACCGTCGGCTCCGCGTGCAGGGGTCGGTCGGCTACCGGTCCGAGGTCGTGGAGGCCCTGCGGGAGTTCGACGTCGACGCGCCCCTGCCGCTGGCGTTGGCCGTGCGCCGGCGGGCGGGGGTCGCCTACCCGTCGAGGGCGGCCATGGTCGCCGACAACCCCGGGATGGAAGCGCTCGTGCAGCCCGAGCGCGACCGCGCGGTGGGGGCATGGCCGCTCGTCGTCGCGGGCCAGACGATCGGCAGCGTCGGCCTGACGTGGCCCGACTCCAGAGAGCTCACGCCCCAGGAGCACGCCTTCCTCGACGCGGTCGCCGGGCAGCTGGCGCAGGCGCTCGACCGCGCCCGTCTGTTCGAGGCAGAGGCACGAGCACGTCAGGCGGCCGAGCAGACCGCCAGCCAGCTCGCCTTTCTCGCCGAGGCGTCGCGGATCATGGCGGCGAGCCTCGACCTCGAGGAAACGCTGCGGCGGCTGGCGGACACGGTCGTGCCCCGGCTCGCGGAGTGGTGTGTCGTGTACCTGCTCGACCTGCACGGCCGGCCGCGCCACGTCTCGACGAGCCACGTCGACCCCGAGCGGGTGGCGCAGGTGGTCGAGCTGCAGCGGCGCTGGCCCGTCCGGCTCGACGCCCCGGCGGGGATGGGGTGGACGCTGCGGACGGGGGAGACCCAGGTCGCCGAGAATGTGACCGACGAGCTGCTCGCCGCCGTCGCGCGCGACGAGGAGCATCTGGGGATCCTCCGGCGTGTCGGCTTCAGCTCGGGCATGTCGGTCCCGCTGCGCATCCGTGGGCAGGTCGTGGGGGCCATCAGCGCCGCGAACACGGGGGGGCGCAAAGTCGAGCGGCGCGACGTCGACCTCCTCGAGGAGTTGGCGGCGCGAGCGGCCGTGGCGGTCATGAACGCGAAGGCCTACGCCGAGCGCAGCGCCGTGGCGACCGGCTTGCAGGCCACCCTGCTGCCCGCCCGGCTCGTCGAGGTGCCCGGCGTCGAGGTGGCCGCCCGCTACCTCGCCGCCGGGGAGGGCATCGACGTCGGGGGCGACTTCTACGACGTGTTCGTCGGCCACGGGGAACGCCTCATGCTCGCCATCGGCGACGTGCGCGGCAAGGGCGTCGAGGCGGCCGCGCTCACAGGGCTTGCCCGCCACACCATCCGGTGCGCCTCGCTGCACAGCAGCAGCCCCCGGCGCGTCCTCGCCGACCTGAACACGATGCTGCTGCGCGCCGACGCGGAGCGCATCGACGAGGCCTCGGCCGAGCCGATGTTCTGCACCGTGTGCCTCGCCGCGATCGAGCCGGTCGGTGACACGATGACCGTCACCGTCTGCAACGCCGGCCACCCGCTGCCGCTGCTGCTGGGCGCCGATGGGTCCGTGCGGGAGGTCGGCGAGCCCGGGCCGGTGCTCGGAGTGTTCGACGAGCCGATCCTGGGTGAGCGCACGGTGCAGGTCCGGCGCGGGGAGGCCATCGTCTTCTACACCGACGGGATCACCGAACGTCGCGACGGCTCGTCCTACTTCGAGGACCGCCTGCCCTCCGTGCTGTCGGGTCTGGCGGGCCTGCCGGCCGACGTCATCGCCGAGCAGCTGCAGCAGGCGGCAAGCACGTTCGCCCCCGACCCGCCGACCGACGACATGGCGATCGTCGTCCTGCGCCGCAGCGACGCGGACTGACGCCGCAGGGCGCATCGGTCAGCGACGGGCGGCCCGCAGAGCGTCGTGCAGCGCGGCGGCGTCCACCACGTACTCGAAAAGCTCCTCCCCGTCGACGGCCACGACGGGAACCCGCACGGTGTAGCGATCGGTGAGGGACGCGTCGGCGTCGATGTCGACGAGTTCCACATCGGCGGCCGTGCCCGCGACCGCGGCGACCACCGCCTCGGCCTCCCTGCACAGCCCGCACCGCGCCCGGGTGTAGACGGTGACGCGCGGACGCCTCACGCCGCGTTGACGGCCGCCGCCCTGCGCCCCGGGCGCGGGGCACGCCTGGCCGCACGGAAGCCGGCGTACATGATCGTCACGCCGACGGCGAGCACGACCGCGACCATCTCGTCGCGACCGGCGACGAGGAACCGCGAGGACGTGGCCGACACGGCCACGCCCAGGGCGATGAGCAGGATGCCGTACCGGCGGGTCCTCACCCCCGAGTACACCGAACCGATGAGGACGACGAGGGACCCGAGCATCGTCATCGGTCGCAGCACCTGGTAGGCCAGGCCGCCGGCGAAGGCCTCCCGCCCCGCGGGGATGCCCCCTCGGGCGTCAGCCGCGGCGAGCACGGCGCTGTCCACCGGGCTGAGCGCCACCGCCGCGAGGCTCCACACTGCCGCGAGCCCGCCGATGGTCCACCACAGCGCGGCGCGCCGCTCGTCGAGCAAGTGGAGCTGGCCGACGGCGAGCAGCGGCACGTTGAGCAGCGCGCCCGCGACCCAGTACACCGAGAACGACGTCGGCGACCAGCCACGGCCGAAGCCGACGGCCAGCGCGAGCATGCCGACGCTGTACAAGGACAGGGCCAGGGACCAGGCCAACGCGTGGTGGCGGCGCCGCTCGGTCCACTGGCGGGCGAGCTCCGCGGCGAAGGCGCCGGCCACGACCGCCCCGACCAGGGCGAAGGAGACGGCGAGCATCATGAGGGAATCCTACGACGGGCTCCCCCGCCCCGTGGCACGCCCCGCCCTTCGGCGAGCGGCGCGCTCAGGGGCCGCGCAGCTGCCGGCGCAGGACCTTGCCGCTGGGACTTTGGGGCAGCTCGCGCACGAACTCCACCACCTCGGGCGCCTTGAACCGCGCGAGTGAGCGTCGGCAGAAGTCGACGATCTCGTCGGCGGTGGCTTCCTCACCGCCGCGGACGACGACCACGGCCTTCACCGTCTCGCCGGTGTAGGGGTGCGGTGCGCCGACCACGGCGGCCTCCGCGACCTTCGGATGGCGGTAGAGGACCTCCTCCACCTCCCGGGGGTAGACGTTGAAGCCGCTCACGATGATGAGGTCGCGCTTGCGATCGACGAGGTACAGATTGCCGTCGGCGCTGTAGCCGATGTCCCCGGTGGCGAACCAGCCCTCCTCGTCGAGGACCTCCTTCGTCGCCCGCTCGTCGTTCCAGTAGCCGACGAACACGTTCGGGCCCCGCACGAGCACCTCGCCGGGGTCCCCCTCCCGCACGGGCTCACCGCGATCGTCGACGATGCGCAGCTCGACGTCGGGCAGCGGCTTGCCGACGCTGCCGGGTACGAGCTCGGACCCCATGGCCACCGACGTGAGCACGGGCGAGGTCTCGGTCAGCCCGTAGCCCTCCCAGATGGGGATCTCGAGCTCCGCCTGGAAGCGTTCGAGGACCTGGCGGGGAAGCGGCGCCGCCCCGGAGACCGCGAAGCGCACGCTCGCAAGGTCGTGACTCTCCACGCCGGGGGTGTTGATCCACGCGACGTACATGGTCGGCGCCCCGATGATGACCGAGGCGCGGTTGCGTGCGATGTCGGCGAGGGTCTGGAGCGCGTCGAACCGCTCGGCGAGGAGCACCGTGGCCCCCCGTGCGAGCGGAAAGGCCATGGCGACGTTGAGGGCGTAGATGTGGAACAGCGGCAGGACGCAGAGGACGACGTCGCCCTCCTCGACCCGCAGCCTCGTCCGCGCCATCTGTGCGTGGTTCGCGAGCAGGTTCGCGTGAGTGAGCATCGCGCCCTTCGGCCGGCCGGTCGTGCCCGAGGTGTACTGCAGCAGCGCGATCGCGCTCCCGTCGGCCGGGTCCGCGTCGGGCGGCGTCGCTTGCTCCGCGGGGCGCTCAGCCGCGGCGACGAACTGCCGCCAGGTGCGGGTGCCCGCGGACGGGCTCGACGCGCCGGCGACGATCACCTCGTCGAGGGCGGGAAGGGTCTCGCGCACGCCGTGGAGGACCCCGGCGTACGACTGCCCCACGACGACCGCGCGGGCTGCGGAGTCGGCCAGCAGGTAGGCGACCTCGTCGGCGGTGAACCCGACGTTGACGGGCACGACCACGAGGCCGGCGCGCAACGCGCCGTAGAAGGCCTCGACGAAGTGCGGGGCGTTGCCGATCATGAGCGCCACCCGAGCCCCCGGCGGCAGCCCGAGGCCCGCGAAGGCGGCGGCGGCCCGGTCCACGCGCTCGTCGAGGTCGCGGTAAGTGATGGCCTGGCCCTGGAAGAGCAGGGCGGGCTTGTCGGGCAGGCGCGCCGCGCTGGCGCGCAACCGCTCCGCAATGTTCACGTTCCCGCTTCCTCCGCCGTCAGGGTGAGGCCTTGAAGGGTAGCGCAGGCGGCCTCGTCACCCCGACGACGCCGGGCGATCAACTCCAGGACACCCCGAGTCGATACCCTTGGAGACGATGAACACCCGAACCCACCAGTCACACGTGGCCGAGCTGCCGGGCGGATCACCCACGCGCCCACGACTGCTCGTATCCACCGGCCCGCTCCTGCTCAGCCCGCTCGACTGGGTGATGGACTCGATCGCCGACGCCGGCTACGACGGCGCCGAGCTGCTGATCGGCCACAACCCCGGGACGCGCGATCCCGAGCGGGTGCTCGGCCACGCCCGCGAGGCGGGGATCGACGTGCCGGTCGTCCACGGCCCGTACATGCTCCTGCTGCGCAACGTGCTCGGCTCGGACTACATCGAGAAGACCCGCCGCTCGCTGGAGATCACCGCGGCCGTCGGGGCCGAGGTCCTCGTCGCGCATGCGCCGTTCCGTTGGGAGCGCAGGGCGCGCGGGTGGCTGGCCGCCGAGGCCGACGCCGAGGCCGACGACTACGGGCCCGCGTTCGCGATGGAGAACCTCTTTCCGGTGGCCGGCCGCGCGTTCAGCTCGGTGATCACCCCCGAGGACCTCACGCGGTTTCGCTCCGTGGTGTTCGACACGAGCCACTTCGCCGTGGCGCGGGTGGACCTGTTCGAGGCGTGGGACGCCCTCGCCGACCGCGTCGTGCACCTCCACGTGTCCGACAACTTCGGCAACGGCAAGGACAGCCACGCGCCGATCGGCAGCGGCGTGCTGCCCCTCGAGCGGTTCCTCGCCCACGTCGGACGGTCGGGCTACGTCGGTGCCATCACCCTCGAGCTCGACTGCCGCGCCTACCTCGACACGAGGGACAGCCTCGTGGGCTTCCTCGCGAGGGAGCGCGTGAAGGCGGAGGTCCTGCTCGCCGGCGCGGCGGCCGGCACGACCTGACCTCCTGAGCCGCCTGTCCACATGGGGGGCTGTCGGTGGCCCGCCCGGACGGCTACGGTGTGCGACTCGTCGGAGGCCACCGCCGCGCCGGTGGTACGGTGACGAGGTTGACCGCCGTCCTGCTTCCGCAGGCCGGCCCGCCGCCGGTGACGGTGCGGGCCGTGTCCCCCCGTGGGAGCCGACCAGACCAGAGGATGGGTCGTTGCACACGTACGAGCTGATGATCATCACCAACGGTGGACTGGACGACAACGCCGTGAACGCCACCGTCGAGCGCTTCACGAAGACGATCGCCGACCAGGGCGGCAACGTGGAGCGCGTCGACCACTGGGGCAAGCGGCAGTTCGCCTACGAGATCGACCACATGAACGAGGGCTACTACACGGTCATCGACTTCCAGATGCCCGGCCCCGGCATCGCCGAGCTCGACCGCCAGCTGCGCATCGCCGACGAGGTGGTCCGCCACAAGATCGTCCGTCCCGGTCACCGCACCAAGCGGGCCTCGTAGGTCCGACGCTTCCCCACCCCGCCCCCCGGCCACCGCCGGGAGGTCCGACGCACCTGTGGGTACGCGAACGACCCCACGAGAACAAGGAGGCCCCCGTGGCGACCGACAACCAGATCACCATCGTCGGCAACCTCGCCGACGACCCCGAGCTGCGCTTCACCCCTGCCGGCGTGCCCGTTGCGGCCGTGCGGGTGGCGGTGAACCAGCGGTTCTTCAACAAGGAGAAGGGCGAGTTCGACGAGCGCCTCGACGGCTTCTTCACCTGCAACGTCTGGCGTGACATGGCGGAGAACGTCGCTGAGTCGCTGCACCGCGGCGACCGCGTGCTCGTCACGGGGCGGCTGCGCAGCCGGTCGTGGGAGACCAAGGAGGGCGAGACCCGCTGGGTCACCGAGATCGAAGCGGACGAGGTCTGCCCGAGCCTGCGATGGGCGCGCGCGAGGATCGAGAAGGTCAGCAGACGCCGGGACCCGCAGAGCAGCGCCGGCCAGGGAAACCAGGACAGCGGCTGGGCCCCGCCCACGGAGGCGCCCACGCCCGAGAACGTGCCGTTCTGAAAGAGTCGGGCGGGGCGTCGGGCGCCCGCCCGCGACCGGGGGCCCGGCATGCCGCGCAACGCCGCGTCCGCTAGCCTGGCCCCCGACGACCCCGCGCGCGGCGCGCGTGCGGCCGGCAGGAGTACGGCCCGGCGCGACGCGCTCTAGGATTACCCCACAGCTTCTTCCCCACTGTCCCCCGAGTCTCGAGGAACACCGCCATGGCTGAGAAGGCGCCTTCCCGCAACCAGCGGCCGGCCAAGCGCAAGGACTGCTACTTCAGCAAGAACAAGATCGAGTACATCGACTACAAGGACGTCGCCCTGCTGCGCAAGTTCGTCAGCGACCGCGGCAAGATCAAGTCCAGCCGCGTGACCGGCACGACCCCCCAGTACCAGCGGATGCTCGCCGAGGCGGTCAAGAACGCCCGCGAGATGGCGCTGCTGCCCTACACGACGCGCTAGCCAGCGGCGCCCCGCCTCCAGGACGCGAGACACATGAAGGTCATCCTCAAGCAGGACGTGGACAAGCTCGGCGACGCAGGCGACATCGTCGACGTCGCCGACGGCTTCGGTAACAACTACCTCATGCCGCGCGGCCTCGCGATGCGCGCGACGAGGGGGGCGGTGGCCGATGCCGCGGCCATCCGCGCCGCGCGGGGCAAGCGCGAGGCCCGCACCCTCCAGGAGGCGCAGGAGCAGAAGGAGCGCCTCGAGGCACGACCCGTGTCGATCTCCGCGAAGGCCGGCGAGGACGGGACGCTCTACGGGTCGGTGGGCAACCGGGAGATCGCCCAGGCGATCACGAGCCAGCTCGGCGTGGCCGTCGACCGCCGGCGCATCCCCCTCGAGCGGCCCTTGAAGTCGCTCGGTCAGCACGAGGTCGCCGTCCGGGTGCATCCGGAGGTCGTCGCCGCGGTCCGCGTCGAGGTCGTCGCCGGCACGTAGGCGCCCGCGCCCGACCGCCTGGGTTCGCCTACGAATCGTTCAGGAGGATGATTTTTCTTTTCCCGCGCCCGTCCACTGCGGCGCAGCCGGTTTTCCACAGACTTCCGGCGGCGCCCACAGGCGGGCGCGACGCCTGCCCGCCAGGTGCGGGGTTGTCCACATCGCCCGGGGTTGTCGACGCGCCTTCTCCCACAGGCGCTGCCGGCTCCGGCGTTCCGCGCCTGACACACCCCTCGGTTACCGTCGCGCTCGAGCGACGACCGATGAGGGAGGCTGCATGGCGAACGGGGCGAGCGGGGCGGTGGACAGCGGACCGGGGGGCGCGGTCCGGGCGCTGCCGACGCCGGCGGGCGCCGGCGGCTACGACCGGGTGCCACCGCACAACCTCGACGCGGAGACGAGCATCCTCGGCGCGATGCTGCTGTCCCGCGACGCCATCGCCGAGGTGTCCGAGCTCGTCGGCCCCGATGACTTCTATCGGGGCGCGCACCGCACGCTGTACGAAGCGATGCGGCACCTCTACGACCGCGGTGAGCCCGTCGACCCCGTCACGCTCGCCGACGAGCTCGAGCACCGCGGCACCCTCGACGACGTCGGCGGGGCGGTCGGCGTGTCCGACCTCGTCGCGCGGGTGCCGACGGCGGCCAACGCCCTCTACTACGCCCGCATCGTCGCCGAGCAGGCGCTGCGCCGCCGCCTGATCGACGCGGGCACGGACATCACCCGGCTCGGCTACGACGCCGCCAAGGACGCCGACGAGGCGGTCGACGCCGCCGAGCAGACGATCTACCAGGTCGCCCAGCGCGGCCACTCCAGCGAGTTCGTGCCGATGAAGGACCTCCTCATGGAGTCCTTCGAGCGCATCGAGCGTCTGCACGAGTCGAACTCGGCGATCACCGGCCTCGCGACGGGATTCACCGACTTCGACGAGGTGACCGCCGGCCTGCAGCCCCAGAACCTCGTCGTCATCGCCGCGCGGCCGGCGATGGGCAAGAGCACGTTGGTGGTGAACGTCGCCACGCACGTGACCGTCGAGCAACGCAAGCCCGCCGTTCTGTTCTCCCTGGAGATGAGCCAGCGCGAGCTCATCGACCGCATCCTCGCCGCGGAGGCCCGGGTCGACTCCGAGCGGCTGCGCACCGGCCGGCTGACCGAGACGGACTGGCCGAAGCTGTCCCAGGCGATGGGCCGGCTGGCGGAGGCGCCGCTGTTCATCGACGACACCCCCGGCATCAACCTCATGGAGATCCGCGCGAAGTCCCGCCGGCTCAAGGCCAAGCACGGCCTCGAGCTCATCATCGTCGACTACCTCCAGCTCATGCAGTCACACCGGCGCGCCGAGAACCGGGTCCAGGAGGTCTCCGAGCTCTCCCGCGGGCTGAAGATCCTCGCCAAGGAGCTCGACGTCCCGGTCATCGCGCTGTCCCAGCTGTCCCGCAAGCCGGAGGACCGCACCGACCGCCGCCCCCAGCTCGCCGACCTGCGCGAGTCGGGCAGCATCGAGCAGGACTCCGACCTCGTCGCCTTCATCTACCGGGATGAGGTCTACCACCCGGAGACGGAGGCGAAGGGGGAGGCGGAGCTCATCCTCGCCAAGCACCGCAACGGGCCGCTGCGCACGGTGCGCCTGTCGTTCCTCGGCCACTACTCGAGGTTCGCGAACATGGCGCGCCGGCAACCCCCACCGCTGTAAGGGCCAGTGGGGCACAGGGACCGTCCGCCAGCGGCCAACGCAGCCGTTATTTGTCGGACAGCTCTCGCCGCTGTGTAGCAAGAGGCCCCTCGTCGTGAAGGTATTTCGCGGACACGCGGACCGCTCATCGTGACCACCAGCCAACCGGGCCGCATCGAGGAGTGGCCGGTGAAGAGAAATAGGTAGACCTTGCGGATGCCTCCATGCTCACTGTCGCCATGCTGGGATGCGTACAGATCTGCGGGCTGTCCTGGAGGCGTCGCCTTGACGCCTCCTGACCGGCCTTTGCGGCCACAAGCGACCCGGCGAGCATCCGGGACAGGAGTCGGGATGGAACAGCGCATCGCATCTACGCGCCGGCTGAGCTTCGCCGCCCTCACGGTGCTGCTCTCCATCACCTGGGTCATGACCGCCGCCCCGCCGGCGGACGCCTTCGGGTCCTCCGAGCCGCCGCCGCTGCCCGCGGTGAGCGCCGGCGGGTACATCACCTGCGGCGTCGCCGAGGACGGGACCGCGGTCTGCTGGGGCCAGAACGAAGCCCCCACGGACGCGAACACCGGAGTCGGTATGGCCACACCCCCGACGGACGTGCGGTTCAGGGAAGTGAACGCCGGCTACGGCATCGCCTGCGGCGTCACCACCAGCGACACGGTGGTCTGCTGGGGCAACGACCGCTTCGGGCAGGTCACCCAGGTGCCCGCCGGGACCTACACCCACGTCGTGCCCGGGCTGACCTACGTCTGCGCCCTGCGCACCGACGGCACGATCGCCTGCTGGGGCGGCGACACCGCCGACGCCGACCGGAAGGTCGTGCGGGACGTGCCGACCGGGACGTTCACGCAGCTGACGCTCGGGATCCGCCACGCGTGCGCGCTCGCCGGCGACGGGACGGTCGTGTGCTGGGGCCACGACACCGTGACGGGCGGGGTCTCCGAGGGCCAGACCGCCGTGCCGCCGGGCACCTACAGCCACGTGAACGCCGGCAACTTCACGACGTGCGCCGTCCGCAGCACCGACGGCACTGTCGTGTGCTGGGGTCGTAACCAGGCCGGCCAGGTCACGACCGTGCCGGCCGGCGCGTTCACCCAGGTCAGCGTCGGCTTCGCCCACGTGTGCGGGCTGCGGCCCGATGGCACGATCACCTGCTGGGGACGCAACGCCGAAGGCCAGGCGACCCCGCCGCCGGGCACCTACACCCACGTGAGCACCGGCACCTTCCACAGCTGCGCGATGCCGACGAGCGGCCCGCCCGCTGTCTGCTGGGGCAACAACCAGGGCGGTCGGGTCCAGCCGAGCATGAGCAACACCCCGCCGCCTCAGGGCACCCTCGAGGAGCCCTACAGCCACCAGCTCACGATGGACACCCACGTCGCGCCGCCTCCGACGTTCACGGTGACCGCGGGCCAGCTGCCGCCCGGTCTGACGCTCGACGCCGACGGACGGCTGTCGGGCACGCCCACCGCGGCCGGCAGCTACACCTTCACCGTCGTGGCGAGCAGCCTCGGGATGTCCCCGCCTGACTGTGTCGCCCCCAGCGTCGGACAACAGTCGCTGCCGTGCACCCCCGGGGACCCCCAGTCCGTCGCCACCGCGACGAGGGTGTTCACCGTCCAGGTCGTCGGCCCCGAGCCCGGCGCGATCGCCGGGCGGGTGACCGACGCCAGCACCGGCGCGGCGGTCGGCGGGGCGACGGTGACCGTCACCGACGCGGCTGGCGCCCAGGCCGGTCAGACCACGACCGACCCCACGGGCAACTACCTCATCGAGGACCTCTCCGCAGGCCAGTACACCGTGACGGTCAGGGCAGCCGGTTACCAGACCGGCACGCAGGGCGTCACGGTCACGGAAGGCGCGACCGCGACAGCCGACTTCGTGCTGCAGGCCGGTCAGGACCCGCTCCGCTGCGGTGATGTGATCACCGAGGACACCACGCTGGAGGCCGACCTGGGGCCGTGCCCGGACAACGGGCTCATCGTGGGTGCCGACAACGTCACCCTCGACCTGGGCGGCCACACGATCTTCGGCACCGACGCCGTCGGCGACGGCGCCGGTGTGCTGATCGACAACCGCACCGGGGTGACCGTGCGCAACGGCACCATCCGCGGCTTCGACGGCGGCGTGGCG
>DATLGH010000009.1 GCA_035540635.1 Egibacteraceae bacterium
GCGGGCGCGGCGTGACGGTGCGCTTGGGCTTGCCGATGACGGTCATGCTAACCCTCCATGTCTGCATGTTGTACAGCATGCAGACATGGTGGACCACAGCGGGTTCTGACCGGTGGATGTGGGACTGCTACGACGTGACGAACGGCCCCGCAAGCCGCACGTCCGTCACCCGCCAAGCAACCTCAGAAGTGCGAAAGTCCACTATGGGCGAGTAGACATCATCAGCGGCCCGCACGAAACCACTGCGAAGCTTCAGGCGTCGGTCACCCTCCCGCCGGCTCGAACAGGCGCCTCCGCGCGCCGCGCAGAGGCTCAGGCGAACAGCGACGGCTGCTCGGCCGGCCGGGAGCCGGTGGGGGGTCGTGGCTCGACCGCGCTGCCGCCAGCGCCCTGCTCGCTCCGGTCGGGGCGGAGGAGGCTGGCTTGACGGTTGCTCGCCGCCCAGCGGCGCACCGTCGCGGCACGGTCAGCGGCCGCGCGGCGCAGGGCCTCGGCGTGGCGCCCGCGTGCCGCCAGGTGCTTGAGCGCCATGAGGCGCACGGCCGTCGCCGGCCAGTCCGCCGCCAACTCGAGGAGCGCGTCGGCTTCCGCGTCGTCGAGCTGCTCGGCCACGTCGACCAGCCCCTGCACCGTCGCGGCGGCGTGCTTGCTGTCCATGCCACGGGTACGTCGCAGGACGCGCGCGACGCCGTCCCGCTCCGCGCGACGTCCGGCCGCCCAGCGCCGCACCTGGGGGCTCACCCGCCGCGTCAGCGTGTAGGTCTTGGCGGGATCGAGTCGTCCGAGGTCCTGCCCGCGCCGTTGGAGGTAGAAGTCCGCCACCCACGGGCCGGGAACCGTGATGCCGACCGCGTCGTCGTCCAGGAAGGTCGCGGCGAGGCGGTCGACGGCGTCGTCGTCGAGCACGCCCTCGCCGGTGAGGCGATCCAGCAGCACCCGCGCGATCGCCGACCAGCGGTGGTTGGTCGTGGCGAGCACCACACTCTCGAGGAGGCCGCTGGGGTCATGGCCGTGCGCGCGCTGGAATGCCCACAGGGCGTCGTCGGGCAGCGTGTCGCTGCGCTGGCCGGGGATGACGAGCACACGTTGCAGCGCCCCGGGGGACTCGGCCTCGTACAGGGCGGCGAGCTCCGCGAGGGGGCCGTCCAGCATCCATGCTTCGAGCAGCGGTCCGAACCGGTCACCGGTCCCCTGCGCCCCGAGCCGGGCGCGTAGGGGCGCCTCGCGCGCGCGGCGACGTGCTCGCTTGCCCATGCGCGCTCGATGATAGACGCCGGTCAGCGGTTGTCCGCGGAGGCGGGACGCCGCGGTGGGACGGTCCCCGAGGCGGGGCGGCAAGGTGGAGGAATCCGGCCGGCGGGTTCCCTCGGTTGAGGGCTCGGGGAGGCGCGCGAGCCTAGCATTCCGCTCGTGCGGCTCGATGACGTGTTGGAGATCATCAGCGCCCTGCAACGCGAGGGCGTGCGCTACGCCGTCTTCGGTGCGCTTGCGCTGGCGGCGCACGGGTTGGACCGGGCGACGAGAGACCTCGACCTCTTCGTCGACCCCGACGAGGACAACGTCATGCGGCTGCGCCGGGCGCTCGCCACGGTGTTCGGTGATCCCGCCGTCGACGAGATCACGGCCGACGACCTGGCCGGCGAGTATCCCGCCATCCAGTACGGACCGCCCGACGTGGACTACACCATCGACATCGTGAGCCGCCTGGGCGAGGCGTTCGCGTTCGACGACCTCGACATCATGGAGGTGGATGTCGGGCAGGTGCGCATGAAGGTCGTGACCCCTGAGACGCTCTACCGCATGAAGCGCGGTACCGTACGACTGCGCGACCGGGACGACGCGGAGCGCCTGCGGCAGCTGCTCGACCTGGAGGAATGAGGGTGCCGGTTCACAAATTCCGCGGTGTCGAGGACCTACCCCCGCCCCGCCCGGCGGGCTCCGCTCTTCGCGGGCTCGCGGCCGCCTGCGAGCTGTCCGAGCTCACCGCTGGGATCGGCCGCAGCCCGCGCGCGCCTCGTGGCGTGCGCCGCTTCCGGTCGATCGAGGAGGCGGACGCGCACCGGCGCACGTGGGAGCGGGGACTTGCCGAGCCGGGATCCGGGTAGGCGCCGGCGCATCCGGTGTGGACGGGGCCACGCGGCAGGGATCCGGCTGGACCGTGTCCTGGCCGCCGTGCTGTCCCACCGAAGACCTGTGCGGCTCGCAGCTTGCCGACTCCCGCGGCGTGTCGCTCGGCGAGGTGATCCGTGAGGCGCTCGAAGAGAACTGGCGCGCGAGCAGCCGTCCCTGCGGTTCCTCGGATCCAGCCCGGAACGGGGGCGGTATATCGGCGACGCGTCGCCGGGACCGCGGTCGTCGCGTGAGCAGCCGGCGGCGCCGTCGCGCCTCCATCGAAAAGGCGCCCGGCCGTGCTACAAGGACCTCATGGACGAAGCTGAGCTGCGAGACCGGGTCCGGGACCTGCGCGCGCAGGGGTACTCGCCGAAGGCCATCGCCCGGGCGCTGGGCGTGCGACCTGCCCGCGCGGCGGCGCTCGTGCGGGCGGCCGCGCGCGAGCAGGCGGCCGCGTCGCCGGACGCGTCGGTGGTCGGCTGCTGGGTGAGCCCGGGATGGAGCGCCGGCCTTGCGGTGCCCGAGCAGCGCGGCTGGCCCGACCGACCGGGCAGTCTAGGCGACGAGCTCGGCGTCGCCAACGTGCTGGTCGCGCGCGAGCGCCGCAGCGGCGGGGGGATGTCGGTTTGCGGCTACCTCGTCGACACGTTCTGCCTCGGCGTCAAGAACGCGCTCGGTCCGTGGACCATGGACCGCGCGGAGCTGCGCCGGTTCGTCGCCTGCTTCTTCGACGCGTTCGACGCGGACCCGGTCGACGCCCCCGTCGAGCTGGCCCGCCACCTCGTGTGGGGCGCGGTTGAATACGCGCGCGGGCTCGGCTTCGCGCCGCATCCCGACTTCGGGCCGGCGGCGGGCCACCTCGGCGCGCTGGACGCGCCGAGCGCGATCGGCTTCGGCCGCCACGGTCGGCCGTTCTTCATGCAGGGCCCCTACGACGACGCCGACCGGGTCCTTCGCACCCTGCGCGAGCACGTCGGCGAAGACTTCGAGTTCGTCGTGGAGCTCGATCCGCGCGACGCGGTCGGCGTGTCTTCCTAGCGATCGCCGCTCAACTGCCCCGCCGGCGGCAGTGTGGTCGATCCTGGCCAGCACTGCAGCGGTACAGCCGCAGGTAGCCCCCAGCCCTCACCTGAGGATCGTCCCCGTGCGGACCCATGCCGGGCTCGTCGACGCCCCCACAGCTCCTCGGCGGTCAGTCGCCCGCCGAGTTCGCCGACCGGCCCGCGTCAACCGCGCCGGTCTCCTCGACGGCACCCTGCTCGGCGGGCCGTGGCAACTCCTCGAAGGGTCAATCGCAATCCATCGCGCAGCGCGCGGCGACGCACGCCTCGTGCATGCGCGCTGGCGCCAGGTGGGTGATGCGCTCGACGAGGTAGGCCTTGGGCACCACGTGGAGGTTGTCGAAGGCTGCCGCGCAGTCGAGCGGCATGCCGTCCTCGCGCCCGAGCGCGAGCTCGGTGGGGATGCCCCGCACCGTCTTGGTTACCGGCACGGCCAGTACGGTGCGCAACACGGGGATCGCCGCGTCCCTGGTCATCACCAGGAACGGCCGGCGGCCGGTCTCAGCCACCTCGGCCCACCAGATTTCCCCGCGCCTCACCAGGGCTCCTCGGCGATCGACTGCCGCAAAGCGGCCAGCGCGGCGGCCTCCTCCTCGGGCGATGGCGGCACCCGCCGATAGCCCTCGGTTATGGCGTCGTCCAGCGCGCGCCGGCGCTCGAGGTCCGTGATCGCGGCGACGCCCGCCCGCACGCCCGCTGCACGGCTCGGGTACACCCCTCGCTTGACGAGCTCGTCGAGCGCCTCGAGCTGCTCGCGGGGCAACCGCACGGCGATCTGCTCGGAGTCCATGACGGTGATCATACCGGCATGAGCCCCGTGCCGGCATGGTTTGCACATCCCAGGCCGCATACCGGGGCATTGGCGCCCGACCCAGGATGTCGATGTCGCCGCCGTGGCGCCCAACAGGGGGACGGGGAAACGCGGCCGCACTACGGCGCGCGCGCCCCTGACTACCAATGCGCCAGGCGGTGGCGTGCGGGAAGCGGTCGAGGAGGTCGGGTCGGCGACCTTCTCGATGAGGGCGGTATCGCGCCAAGCCAGCACTCCCATCGTAGTGTGGCTCTTCGAAGACGGTTTCCCGGCGTGCGGGTCGTACGAGTGGAGCGCGCCCCCGTCGGTGAGAGAGTGGCTCGGTGGCCATACGCGCATTCACCGTTGCGGAGCGGCCAGAGTTGGTCGAACGCGGCATCCCCGCTGAGTCGGTCTGGCCCGAGTACAACCTGCATGGTGTGGTCACCTCCCGGCTGTGGCCACGCCTGCACACCGACTTGCCCCGCTTCCAGTTCGGTCTCTGCGACGAGGGCCCTGGCGAGCTGGTGGCTCAGGGCCGCACTGTTCCCTGCTGGTGGGACGGCACGGACGAGGCTCTGTCGAGCGGGGTCGATGAGACGCTGCAGGAAGCGTTCGCGGCCCTTGACGCCGGCGGACCGGTGAACACGCTGTGCGCCATGGCGGCGGAGATCCCACCCCAGTCGCGCGGGAGGGGGTTGGCACGCGCGATCCTGCAGGCCATGGCGGCCATCGCCGAGAAGGCGGGATTGGAGCACCTCATCGCTCCGGTGCGTCCCTCGATGAAGGACCGCTACCCGATCACCCCCATCGAGCGGTATGCCATGTGGCGTCGTGCTGATGGTCGGCTGTTCGACCCCTGGATGCGAGTCCACGAGACGCGTGGCGCCCGTGTGGGCCCGACTATCCCGCGCTCGCTGCGGATCGCGGGCACGGTCAGCGAGTGGGAGGCCTGGACGGGGCTTGCGTTCCCCGACTCCGGCGCCTTCGTCTTTCCTCAAGGGCTGGCGCCTGTGGCCATCGACCGCGACGGGGACGTGGGAACGTACTGGGAGCCCAATGTCTGGATGATTCACCGCTGAGGGAGGTCATCGAGCAGAGGGCACGGCCGCCCACCAGCCGGCGGGCCGGCCCCCGAACGCCCGGGATGTCAAGGGAGTCTGGCGCTCGGGGGCGGTGCGCTGACGCCGCCTCTACCTGCTGACGGGCTGGGGCTCGCGCCACATGGCCCAGGCGGTGGGGCCTTGCGGAAGCGGGATCGCGCCGGTGACGTGGAAACCGTGCCGCACGTACAACGCCTGGTTGCGCTCGCTCGTGGCCTCCAGGTAGGCGGGGAGCTGGCTCCCGTCGCACTGCTCCAGCACGGGGGCGAGCAGGGCCGACCCGACACCCCGGCCTTGATGCCCGGGTCGTCAAAGAACGCGGCGGCAAGCGTCTCGGCCACGGCTCTTGCTTCGGCTGGCGCGGACTTGCGCACGACGAGCGGGCGCACTGGCTGCATCAGGGACATGGGGGTCTCCTCACGTGACGTGTGCGGGCGTTTCCGAGCAGAGCTGCGCACTGCGGAGCTGGAGGGGTGAGCCCAATGTGGGTCGCGCTCACCCCTCCTGGTCAGACAGCGCGGAACCGGACCTCGACGTCGGTGGGCTTGAGCAGCGCCAGGTAGATGGGGCAGCGCTCCCGCCAGACACGGGCGATCTCGGCGACGGCGGCTTCGCCGTCGGGCGACGTCACGCTGACGTCGAGGGTCATGTTCTGCAGGTCAGGCGCCGCGCCGTCCATGCCCAGCAGCCCGCGTGCGTCGGTCTCGCAGCGCACGGTCGCCTCCACGGTCTCGACGCGCAGCCCGAGCTGCGGTGCGAGGGTGTCCTGCACGAAGGCGACCGCGCAGCCGGCCAGCGCGCCGAGCAGCAGCGCCGTGGGGCTCGGCGCCTGGTTCGTGCCACCAAGGGGCGCGGGCAGGTCGGCGCGCCACGTGAACGGTCCCGCTTGGATGGCGACCTGGCCGTCCTCGGAGCGGGCGGTCAGGGTCGGGGTGCTGCGCGCCCGCTCAGGCTCCTTGGTCCAAGTGGCGAGTGTCTCTTCGATGATCGATGCGTTCATGGTCCTACTCCTCCTCGATGGTTTGGTGCTGATGGCGGTGACGACCTGCTCAGGAGCAGGGGCCGTGCCAGGGGCCGGCCTCGGGGCCTGACTTGTTCGCGCCTTGGTGCAGCCCGCGGTCCTCGGCGCGGAAGGCGACCGCGTCCACGGTCACGCAGCCACCATTGCCGGTAGCGACGTGATGGGGGTGGCCCCCCTCACCGTGTGGAGGAGCGGCCAGTGCCGCAGACGCGACAGCTGTCAGCGCAGCGACGATCAGTGCAAGGCCCGCTCCGCGCACGCCAGCACGACTCCGCGTCGTCCGCCTGTGTGTTCTCCAACGCATCGTGACGCACCTCCTTTGCGAATCTCCTGCGATGACGGTCGCCCGAGGTCGTTCCGGGCGACGTGCGATGGAGATGACGCTAGGGAGGAACCGAAGCGGCAGGAACGGCAGGATCGCCGTATTCCGGAGGTGCGGTTACCGTGTCGTCGCCAGCGAGACCGCGGCGTCGAGGAGGCCGAGCTCCCCGGCCCGTCGCACGGCCTGTGTCCGGGTGTGGCAGCCGAGCTTGGCGAGCAGGTTGCGCACATGCATGTCCACCGTGCGTGGGCTGAGGAACAGATCGCCGGCGATCTCGCGGTTGGTGAGCCCGGCGGCGAGCAGGCGCAAAACCTCTCGTTCCCGCGGGGTCAGCCCGGCGACGTCGGCCTGTCGGGCCGCTCGCCGGCCGAGCCGGCGCTGCACGTCCTCGCCGAGGACCTCGAGCTCCGCGACCGCGGTGGCGGCCAGCGGGCGGGCGCCGAGGGTGCGCGCGGTGTGGTAGGCGCCGACGAGCCGCTCGACCGCTTTGTCGCGGTCCCCGGCGGCGGCCAGGGCGACGCCGGCGCGAGCCTGGGTCTCGGCGGTCTCGGGTGGCAGGCTCACCGCCCGCAGCAGCTCGAGGGCGCGCTCGAACTGGTCAGCGGCGCGGCGTGCGTCGTCCTCCAGCAGGGCGTTCTCGCCCAGGGCATGCGCGAAGGCGGCGGTCGCCTCGGCGGTGCCCATGGCGGTGGCGGTGCGGGCCAGGGCGTGCGTGCAGGCGCCGAGGTCACCCTGCAGCCCGTGGCGGCCGAAGAACGACGAGGCCCAGCGCAGTGCGGCGACGGAGTAGTGCAGCTCCTCGCGGTCGAGGCAACGAGCCGTCAGCTCCCGCAGCCGTGCCGTGGCTGCGTCGACGTCACCGTCCAGTTCGGCGACCCGGGCCAGGCCCCAGGTGGTCTCGACCTCGAGCGGGAACAGCTCGTGAGCTCGTGAGAAGGCCCCCGATCGGGCGAGGTGCCGGCGTGCCTGTGCGACCGCGCCCCGGTTGGCCTGGACGAGGCCGATCTCGCCGGTGGCCACCATGCGTGCCACCTCGGGGGCGTCGTCGATGGCGAGGACCTCCTCGCCGACCTCGAGCGCGCGGTCCCACCGGCCGGTGTGGCGCAGCGTCGGGATCAGACACGCCAGGCAGACGTGCGCGTCGGCGTCGAGGCCGCGGCTGCGGCAGAACGTAACCGCGTCGGTCCAGGCGTCAAGCGCCGCCGGGTAGTCGCTGGCCTGTTCGAGCGCGATCGCATGCAGGTAGTAGACCTCGGCGGCGAGGCTCTCCAGGTCGGAGTCCAGAGCGAGATCGAACGCCCTGGTCGTCAGCTCGACGCCGGCGGCTGCCTGGCCGAGGCTGGCACGGATGGTTCCTTCCAGGGCCATGGCGCGGACCCGCGGCCCGGTCGGTTCGGTCGTGGGGGACGAGGGTGCGTCGGGCGCCGCGGCGTCGATCTCCGCCCGCGCCTGGCGCACCAGCTGCAACGCCCCGGTGAGGTCTGCGGCGTCCCACAGGTGCGTGGCTGCGGCCAGCCGTTCGGCCGCCGCCTCGGCCAACAGCCCGGTCCGGGCGAACTCCTCGGCGGCGACGAGCCGGGCCGACAGGGCGCGGGGCCAGTCGTCGGTCAGCTCGTAGACGCCGGCCAGGCGCCGCTGCACGACGGCCAGCGCCTCGTGGTCCCCCGCCGACCGGCGAGCCGTCGCCACCTCCTCCCACGCAGCAGCGGCTTCGACGGTCTCGCCGCAGCGCTCGGCGCACTCGCCGAGCCGGTCGACCAACCGCAGGCGCGCCTCGGCGTCCTCATCCGCAGGCCACAGGGCAAGAGCCTGGTCGATCGCCTTCTTCGCGTCGCGGTAGGCGTGCACGTTGCAGGCCGCCTCGGCGGCGGCTACCAGCAGCGGCCGGGCGCGCGCCGGCTCGTGCGCCGCCTGCCAGTGAGCGGCCACGATGCCAGGAGCCGCGCCGCGCAGCTCGAGGGCGTGGGCCAGCGCAGCGTGATGCCGACGCCGGCGCGTCCAGGGGGTCGCGGCGTACAGCGCTTCGCCCAGCAGGGCGTGGCGGAAGGCGGCCTCGCCCGAGCCGCCCGCACGACCGGGAGACTCCACCAGCAGGCCGCGCTCCAGCAGCTCCTCGACGGCCTCGTCGTTGCCCGCGAGCTCGCACAGCACCTCGAGTGCGACCGGCGACCCAGCCGCAGCGGCGATCTCCGCCAGCCCCCGCGCCGGCGCCGACAACCTGACCACACGCGCCAGGACGGCGTCGCGCACCGACTCGGGAACCACGTCTACTGAGATGATCTCCTCCGCATCACCGCCGGACTCCGCGATCGCCGCTGCGAGCTCCTCGAGGTAGAAGGGCAGACCGTGCGCGCGACGGTGCACGGTGGCCAGGACCTCCGGTGCAACGCCGTCGCCCAGCATCCGTCGCAGCAGAACAGCGCTGTCAGCCGCGTCCAACGGGTCCAGAGTGAGGTGCCGTTGCACGCCGTCGGCGGCGCGGCGCAGCACGGCCCGCAGGCTCCGCAGGGGGTGCTGACGGGGCAGCTCGTCACTGCGGTACGCCCCGATGACGAGCAAGGGGAGGCCGGGCAGCGGTGCTGCCCAGTCGGCCAGCACCGCCAGCGTGGCAGCGTCGGCCCACTGCAGGTCGTCGAGGAACACGATCGTGGGCCGCTGCTGCGCCAACCGCTCGAAGGCCCCTCGGATCGCCGGACGGATCTCCTCTGCCTCTGCCTGCGGAGCAGGCCCGAGCTCTGGCAGCACGAGGCCCAGGCTTGGCTCCAGCAGCGCCCCGTCGTCCACCCCGTCCCCGGGCGCGCTGCGCAGATGGTCGCGTAGCGCGGCCTTCAGCGGGCCGTAGGGCACCGCCCCGCCGTCGTGTGCGCCGCCCCGCAGCACTCGCACATCCGTCGATGACAGGACAGCCTCGACCAGCGCTGTCTTGCCAGCCCCCGCTTCGCCCGCGACGAGCACCAGCCCGCCCGCGGCCTCGCTCAACCGTGCGACGGTCTCCCCAAGGGTGGTCTGCTCGAGCTCCCGACCCACGAGTCGCCGGACCGCCGACATGAGCGGAGTGTAGGCCACGCCCTGATGCCGCGGGGCCGTTGACTACTGGGTGCGACCAGGGACCATGCGTCCGTCCCGGTGGGTGGCATCCAAACGTCGGTCACGACCACGTCCGGCGCCTCGGCACGCACCGCGGTCAGCAAGGAGGCTTCGTCCTCGCATACCGCGATCAGCTCGAGGGCAGCCTGCGTCCGCAGCAGCAGACTGACACCCCCACGCACCAGCGCGCTGTCATCGGCCAGAGCAACACGGATCGTCACGAGGCAAGCGTAAAGGCGATGCGGTCACGAGGCTGCCCCGCCCGGAAGCGGGTCCTTGATGCGCCCGAGGTTGGACAGGATCGGCCACACCAGCCGGGCACGCTGGTCGTAGTCAACGCGGGCCCAGTCGGTGGCCGCGGCGGCCAGCGCGGCCAGGGCGGGCAGCCGGGCGCCCTTCTTGCGGGGACGGCCGCGTTTGCCGGTGCGCGGCGGGGTCAGCTCGTAGACCGCGGCGTCACGGCGGATGCGCGAGGTCACGTGCACGCGCGCCAGCCCGGCGCCGGCCAGCGACGCATAAGGCGCTGCGGCAGGGTCGTGTACGCCCTGGCCGTCTGCGTGCCCGACGGCGAGCGCGGGTCGGCGAAGTTCGTCTGCCCGACCACCTGTCGCGTCAGGCGGTGCTGGTGAGCGAGGGCTTGTCGGGCAGGAGGCCCCAGGTGACCTGTCCAGCACGGTGACGTCCCAGCCCTCGTCGGCGCAGGTTGCCTGCCACGAGGCCGTTGTGGCCGGCCCCAATCGCCACGGCGTCCCTCACGGACGCCACTGCCCGCCCGCGCCGGAGGGTGACCTGCCCGCGGCCACGAAACGCTGTACTGCTCCGTGGTCGCGAGCCACGCGAGCCTGGTGGGGCGCTGAGGCGTCACTCGCCGGAGGCAAGGACCCGCATGATCGACGCCTCCACCTGCCCGGGAAGGTCCTCGGCGGTCTCGTTGACCATCACGACCACGACGGTGTCGACTCCTGCGTGGTACAGCACCGGGGTGCCGTACCCGGCCGCGAGCCCTCCGTCGTCCGGGGGGACGCGCGGGCAGACTGCCGTGCGGAAGCGTGGCGCCGGCCTGTGGCACCCTGGGTCACCCCCCGCCGCAGTCGACGGCACAAAGGGGCCGTGGAGTAGCTGTGGACGAGACCGCACAGGATCGGCAGCCGGCGCGCCGTGACGTCGACGCGCCGGCGCAGGCCGAGGCCACCGTCGAGGCTGAGGTCCGTGCAAAGATCGCCGAGAGCCTGGGCGGTGCGCGGGGATCGCTGGAAACGGCGCTGCCCTTCGCAGCCTTCACCATCGCCTACGTCGTCACCGACGAGGTGCGCCCAGCGGTGGTGCTCGGCGTCGCCACGGCGCTGGTGGCGTTCGTGGTGCGGCTGGCGCAGCGGTCCTCGACGCGGTTCGTGGGCAACGGCCTTGTCGCCATCGCGGTGGCCGCCGTCATCGCGACCTACACCGGACGGGCCGAGACCGCCTTCCTGCCCGGCATCATCCAGAACGCGGCGTGGGCCGTCGTGATGGGCGCGTCGATCGCGGTGCGCTGGCCGCTGCTGGGCTTCCTGGTCGGCGGGGTCATCGGCGACACGACCGGATGGCGCAACGAGCCCGCGGTCCTGCGCCTGAGCAACCGCCTGACCCTTGTGCTGATGCTGCCGATGGTCGTGCGGGTAGCCGTCCAGTACCCCCTGTATCTCGCCGGCGAGGTCGGCTGGCTGGGCGTGACCCGGGTGGCGCTCGGCTGGCCGCTGTACCTTGCCGCCCTGGCCGTGGCGGGTGCGATCCTCGCTCGCGGACAAACGCCCATGCGCCGGGTCCCGCGGCCCCCGCTCGACACGTGAGTCGCCCGCTATCGGCCTGCTGCCCTCGGGGGCCAGTCCTCGAGCGATCCGATCCGTTCGTGCGGCGCGCCGGCGTCGTCGGTGCCGGACGAGGTCCCGAGCGCCCCGTCCGCCCCGTCCTATGGTGACGGCATGCGCCCGGTCCTGGACGTGCTCCGCGCCTTGCATGACGCGCGGGTGCGGGCGGTGGTGGTGGGTGGCGTCGCCGTCGTCCTGCACGGGCATCTGCGCTTGACCGCGGACCTCGACCTGGTCCTGGACCTCTCCAGCGACAACGTCCTTTCGGCCCTGCGGGTGCTGCAGCAGCAGGGCCTGCGGCCGCGGCTGCCTGTAGCGGCTGAGCAGTTCGCCGACCCGGTGATCCGCGAGCGCTGGCAGCGCGAGCGCCACCTCGAGGTCTTCTCGCTGCACGACCCCGCCGATGCCCTGCGCGAGGTCGACCTGCTCGTCGAGGCGCCGGTGGCCTTTGCGGAGCTGTGGGACGCCAGCCGGAACGTGGTCGTCGACGACGTCCCCATCCGGGTGGCCAGCCTCGAGCATCTGATCGCGATGAAGCGGGCGGCCGGCAGACCACAGGACATCGCCGACGTCGTGGCGCTGGAGGCCCTGCGCGAGGACACTGGCGAGCGATGAGCGCGCCGGACGCCTCCGAGGAGTGGCCTGCGGACTGGGCGGGCGCCACGCGCGCGCAGCGACGGACGTGGGCGCGGCTGTCGGCTGATGAGCGGCTGCGCTGGCTGGAGGACGCGCTTCGCTTCGCCCAGGCGTGCGGCGCGCTCGAACGCGACCGCCGGCGCCGAGCCGCGGCAAGCGCGCCCACCGAGCAGCCGCGTTCGGGCCCATGACCGGCGGTTCGGGCCGGGATCGGCGCCGGGGCGCCGGCCAGTCTGACGAGGTCCACCGACCCGCTGGCGGGGACTCCACCGGCTGTGCAACAGGGGGCCGCGCGCCTACTGGCTCACCGGGGTGAACGCTCGAACCCCAGACCGTCACGTCGACACCTCCGTGGCAACTCCTCGAAGGGTCTTGCCCCGCACCGTCTTGGTCACCGGCACGGCCAGCACGGTGGGCAACACGGGAATCGCCGCGTCCCTGGTCGCCGCGCATGCGGCACGCCCGCTTTGGATGAGGTGTTGGCTCGCCTCCGCCGCCGCGGCCGCCTCGACGTCGCCGAACCGCCCGCGGAAGCGGTGCGTGCCGAGCGTGACGCCAGCGGGCGATCGTCCTCGACGCCTCCGCGCTTCTCGGCAGGATCCCAGGCCGTGTGACTCAACACTCATGTTATACTCACCCCATGAGCAAGCGCCTGCAGATACTCGTCGATGACCAGGAGCTCGCCGAGATCCGGGAGGCTGCCGCTCAGCACGGCATGACCCTGTCCGAGTGGGTGCGCCAGACCTTGCGCACTGCGCGGCGCCAGCATGCCGAGGGCGACACGTCACGCAAACTCGCCGTCGTGCGTGCTGCGGCCAGCCACCGCTTCCCCACCGCCGACATCGACCAGATGCTCGACGAGATCGAACGCGGCTACCGCGCCCCGTGATCCTGGTGGACTCCAACATCCCCATGTACCTCGTGGGCGCGGAGCATCCGCACAAGCACGACGCGCAACGCGCGCTCGACACGGCGATCTCGCGACGTGACCGGCTCGTCACCGACGTGGAGGTGCTGCAGGAGATCCTCCACCGCTACACCGCCATCGGCCGACCACGCGCCATCCAACCGGCGTTCGATGCGATCCTCGGCATCGTCGACGAGGTCTTCCCCGTGGACCTGTCCGGGGTCGAGCGCGCCAAGCGGATCGTGCTCGGCGACTACGGCCTGTCGGCCCGCGACGCGCTGCACCTGGCGGTCATGGAAGGTGAGGGCGTCACCCGGATCCTGAGCTTCGACACCGGCTTTGACCGCTACCCGGGCATCGAGCGGCTCAGTTGAGCAAAGGCTTCTCCGGCTCCGTCGGCGCGCAACTCCGTCGGCAGCCGCGAGGCGCGAGCCATCAGTACGGTGCCGCCAAGCCCGGAAACATCGGGAAATGCTTGAGGTTGCGGGTCCACAGGCGCGCGTCCATCCGCTCGACGGTGGCGGCGATGATGTGGTCGACGGGGTCCACCCCGGGATGTGACCGCAAGAAGCGATTGGCGAGCCACCCCGCACGCTCCGCGATCTCGTCGTCCACCGGGATCCACTCCACCACGGCGAACAGGCGGCGGGTGGCGTCCTCCTCCGAGGCCCGCATGCCCGCGAGGACCTCCACCTTGGTCACCAGCGAGGAGGCTGGACGCTCCCCGGAGTCCGACGCCGCTCGCAGCGCCTGCCGGGCCGCGTCGCTGCCCCGCAGGTGATCGATGAGCACAGCGGTGTCGATGACGATGGTCACCGGTTGCTCAGCCGCTGCGCCATCCCAGGGCGCAAGCCGTCGACGAACCCAGCACCGTCTTGCTCGCGGTCGGCCCAGGCGCCGAAGCTCTCGTCGAGTGCCCGGATGCGGTCAGGATGCCGCTTCGTGCCATAGGTGCGATCCAGTGCCCGGCGCACGAGTTCCGCAAGCCCCACCCCGGTACCGGGCCACACGGCGCCTGCGGTCGTGCGAGGATGCGCGGCTGGCGGCCCCGGCGCCGAGGGCGGCCTCGCCGTCCCGCTCGACGAGTTCACCTTCAACTCCCCCGTCATGGCCTTCGTCACCTGTGGCGGGCTGGTCGACGTCAACGTCGAGCCCGCCGGCATCGGCGGCTACGAACACATCGCCTCGCGCGCGGTCGCGTACGAGGTGTCCGGCATCCGGCTGCGGGTGGCCGCTCTCCAGGATGCCGCCGAGCCTTCGAGCTGCGTCACAACGCCACGTCCCGCAGTCACGGGCGTGGAGGAGTATCGCATCGGAGCGCACGCGAACTACACGGGCGAGGGCGAGGGAGGTTGGATGATGCCGGCAGCGAAGTCCTTCCGTCTTCCTGAGGAGCTCACAGGTCGGCTCGCGCGCAGGGCCGCGGACGAGGCGGTGTCCCAGACCGAGCTGGTCGTGGCGCTGCTGGACGAGGGGCTCAAGACCCGCGCGTTCCCGGGGATCGTGTACCGCGAGGGTCCCACCGGTCGGCGTGCGGCGCTGGCGGTCGGTCCCGACGTGTGGGAGGTCATTGGCACGGTCAAGCACGTGTCGGGGTCGGGCGAGCGCAAGGTCGGCAACGCGGCCCGGATGCTGTCGCTGGACAAGCACTGGGTGCGGCTGGCGATCGAGTTCTACAGCGCGTTCCCCGACGAGGTCGATGCGCGCATCGCCGCCAACGACGAGGCAGCCGCGCTGCTGCGGGAGCGCGCCGCGCGCCGTGAGCGCCTCCTGGCGTGAGGTGGTTGATCGACGAGATGTTCCCGGCCGCGGTCGCGGCAGAACTCGAAGACCGAGGGCACGACACGCACGCGGCTGTGCACGACCTGCGGGGGCTGACCGACGCGCAGCTGCTGGACGTCGCGGTGGCCGAGGGGCGCGTGCTCGTCACGGAGAACGTGGTCGACTTCGCCCGGTTGCTGCAGGACCGCCAGGGCGAGGACGGCGTCGCGGCAGTCGTTTTCGCGCTGAAGTCGGGGCTACCACGGGATCCCGCGCGTCTCGCCCGGGCGCCAGGCCAGCCTCCTGCAAGGCCCGCACAGCATCGTCGGCAAGTTGGCTGACCGCGTCCTCGCCCGCTTCGCTCAGCCATTCCCACGCCGCCTCCCCCGGCTGCACGTACCCTCTGCCCGGTTGGTAGCCGACGCGGCCAACGAGGTCCTCCCACCGAGGCAGCTCGCGTGCGGTTCGCCTTACCGGCATCCACTCAACTCCACTGGTCACGGTCGCCCGGCAGTCGCACCCCGAGCTGGTCAACTCGTCGCAGGCGGGGTAGCGGGCCACTCGACACCCAGCCGGGCGCCCCAGCTGGGCACCGCCGCGGCCGGATCGCTGAGCGCCCGTCGGCGCGCCTCGCCGACGCCCGCCACCAGCTGTCCGCCGTGCACAACAGCATGGCCGTGAACCCCGCGCCTGCGGCGCCGTTCGCATGATGACGGACGAACAGCTCCAAGGGCTCGTGGTGGTCGGCGGAGTTGCCGCCGCGGTCGACGATGAGTGTGCGGTGCAGGTCCTCGAGCTCGTCGCCGAGCTCGACCGCGCGCTCGTCGACGAGCCCGCCGGTGGGCCGGGCGGTCATGTCGCCTGCCGGCATGGCGCCGCGGTGCGGTGCTTGAACCGTGCCTTGGCGGCGGCCTTGGCCACCGGCTTGGGCCCGTGCGCCGCCAGCGCGTCGAGGATCAGCGGGACGGTCGCGTCGTCGTGCCGCCACAGCTCGGCCACGAGCGCGTGTTGGCCGTCGGCGGGCATCGCAGCAACGAACGCCTCGGCCATGGCCTGCGGGCCGCTGCTGGCCAGCAGCAGGCCGAGCTTGTTCACCAGGAACGCCACGTAGTCGTGGGCGTCCAGCGGCCGGGGCTCCTCGAACCCGCGCTCGATCAGCCACATGGCCGCATAGGCCCGGCAGGCGGGGTGGTCACGCAGGCGGCGCACGGCCGGCTCCGCGGCGGGCCCCACGCACTCCAGGGCGGCGAACGCCATCAGGCGCGTCTCGGCGTCGTCGGTGCCGCCGGCGACCGCCGCCAGCGCCTCGGCGGCCGCCACCGGTTCGCGGCTGGCGACCCAACCCTCCAGTGCGCTGTCCACCACCGCAGCGTCCCAGTGCCTGCACGCGGTGAAGAGCCCGGCGGCGTCGATCTCGGTGAGGTCGGGCACCTCGAGACCTCCCCGCCGCAGCAGGTCCCGAACGAACCACCGGCCCAGCGCCGCCAGCTCGACCTGGTCGCCGGTGACCTGGACCGCACCGGCCTGCGCGAGCCGGTCCACGAGCAGGCGCACAGAGCCCGGCAGCGCTTTGGCCATCGTGGTGTGCTGCAGCGCGGTCACGTCGGACAGGTCGAAGGATCCCTCGATCTCGGCGAGGGCCTCGTCGGCGAGATCGTCGGGTGACGCCGGCCCGTGGGTGTGCAGACCCGCGAGCAGCACGCCAGCGATCTTGTCGAGCAGCTCGGCCCAGAACGGAACCCAGCCGGTCATCCCGGCACTGGTCACCCCCATGGCCAGCAAGGCGATGATCGCTTGGCGCCAGGCGTCAAACGGCGCGGTGGTCAGCAGGTCCGCCGCGTTGCCGGGCACCACCGTGGGGCCGTCGACCTCCAGGAAACCCGCCGCGAGCGCCCAGCGGAAGGCCAACTCCACGGGGATCAGATGTGCGGAGCTGCGCAGGCTGGCGAGCACCTCGGCGGGGACGTCCGGGTCGAGCAGGCCGGCGAGCTCCCTGGCGTCGCGCAGGCCCAGGTTGCCCGCCCCGGTCAGCCGACGACCGTCGCCGACCCAGGCGACCAGGGTTGCCAGGCGCACCATCGCCGGCGCCGCAGCCGCGAGCCGGGCCAGCGTCTCCTCGTCGGGGACGGCCACGGGCGGCAGCGTGCAGCACGGTCGGGACTGCGCTGCGGCGACATGGTTGAACCCCGCGATCCACTCCTGCACCGCGCCGTCGTCGTCGAGATCGACGCCGTCGGCGAGCATGGCCGCGGTCATCGACTTGCCCATGCCGAACCGGGACTCGTCGGCCATCGCCGCCGCCAGCCCCGGCTCGATCCGGTCGAGGGTGGCGAGCAGCGCCGGCAGCGAGTCCCCGTCACCGGCGAGCAGCCCGGCCCGGTCCAGCCAGGTGAAGAACGCTCGCAGCGTCGGGCAGACCAACGCGACGTCTGCTTCGTCGGCCCAGATCTTGCGGGGAAACCACTCGGTGAGGATCTCGTCGAGGTCGCCCGCGCGCCACCTGCCCACCCGCCCGTCCAGGGAGTCGGCCTTGAAGCGCAGCGCCTCGGCCACGGCCCACTCGACGCCGGGCCGCTGCCCGGCCTCCATCCACTCGCCGAAGCGGTCGAGCAGGGTTTCCCGGACCGCCTCGAAGGCCTCCGGGTCCTCGGGGTCCAGGTCGAGGGCAGCGTCGAGATCAAGCTGCGAGGTCACCGCACCGCCTCCTGTGGCAGGTACCGAGGTGGGGAAGACCACGTGCACCGTAACCCGTGCTGGCCATGGGTGGTTGGAGGCGGTGCGGGCGGCATCGTGCGTGTACGTGTCGCTGGCCAACGCCTTGGACCTGGCGGCCATGGACGAGGGCCGGGTCGTGGATGTGCTGGCGGCGCCGGGCGAGTCCGCGGTGCGGGTCGGTGCGCGTTACGAGGCCTTGTTCGCCGCTGGCGCCTACCCGCAGGCGGCCGCCACCGGTGACGTGCCAGGCCTGTTGAGCGACCGGTGGCCGAACTGCCCGACGCCCCGGACCTGCAGCGCTTCGCGCCGCCGGCGGTCTCGCTCGTCTCCCCGGTGTGGGAACCGGTCGGTCTCGGCGCGATCACCGACGCCGCTCAGGACGCGTTCGGCCCGGTGGACGTGGACCGCTCCCGCATGCAGCTGAGCGCTCAGCGTCACCAGGCCAGCTGCCCGCGTGCGCCGGACAGACCTTTCGGCTTCCCCGTCGACCTCGGCGACGCGCAGGCGACGATGTGTCCGGCGCATGGCCGGCGTCTCCTCTGCGTCGTCGAACAGGGCCTCGGCGGGCTGAGTGCCGCCCGCGTGAGGCCCCTCGGCACCGGACCCGTCGGGCGGCTCGGCGCCGACCCGTCGCCAGCGCGCCGGCGCGCGTCGCCGACGGGCCGCAAGGTGGTCGCCGACGCGGTTCCGCCTCGGCAAGGCGCACGTGCAGGGCCGCGTCCGAGCTGGCGGGGTCGGCGGCGAGCTCGGCGACCTGGGACAGCGCCGCCGCGATCGCGTCGAGCGCGGCCGGCTGGAGGCTCGCGACGGCGGCGAGGCGGTCCGCGGCGGCGTTCAGGCCGGCGACGGCCGCCTGCCCGTCGGGCGTGAGCGCCCACTGCAGCGTCCGGCGACGGAACTCGCCGGGGTCGCTGTATGTCGCCGAGTCGTCGCGCGAGGGTTCGAGCAGGCCCCAGTCGGACGTGAGCTGGCCGAGCACCGACAGCAGGAGCTCCTCGTCGCCGGCGAGCTCGGGGGCGGTGGGCCGCAGGGTGGCGGTGAGCTGCTCGAGGTTGAGGGCCGGGTCGAACAGGGCGTCGTCGAAGCAGGCGAGCACGGCCAGGTGCGCCTCGCGGCGATCGCCCGCGTTGAAGGCGAACAGGGTGCGGCTGAGCGCCAGCCACCGCTGGTCTCGGTGGTCTGCTGTCCGCGCCTCCGCCGCCTCGTCCATCACCGCTCCGGGGGCAGTGCCGTCACCTGTCGCCCCTGACCGTAGCGGAGGCCTGCGACACCGCCGCGGATCCGCGCGTCGGGGTGTGCACGACCTGCGGTTATCCACAGTCGGGCCGCATTCGTGCCCCGCGGGGCCGGCGGGGGGTGCACGCTCGCCGGCATGGACGACATGGACGACGACCTGGACCTGATCCGCCACTGGGACGAGCTCGACGCGTTCGCCCGCGGCCTGGTGCGCTGCTCGCAGGGCAGGCTCTGGCCGACGCTGGCCATCTCCTTCGTCGGCACGCGCCCCGACCTCCTCGTCCAGGCGCCGGTGTTCGTGGTCGAGGAGGCCGACGACATCGTCTCGACCCTCGTCGACTTCTTCGGCGCGCTGCGCCCCGACCGCCTCGCGGTGCTGTGGCCGAGTCGCTACGAGCTCGATGACGGCACCGTGTACTGGGCGCTGCGCGTCAACAGCGCCGAGCGGGCCGGGCCCGACCGCTGGACGTGGCGCACCCGCCTGCACGCCTACACGGTCGACGATGCGACCCGCGAGGTCGAGCTGTACGACGCGGTCGACCTCGCCGACCCGCCGGATCCGCAGACGCGGCGTCTGCGCACCCTCTACTCGGCCATGACCCGCCGCCGCATCGAGCGGCGCGGCTGGTTCGCCGTCCCCGACAAGGACGGATGGGACCTCATGGCGCATCCGGCGAGCACCACGCTGCGCGCGTTCGACCGCGTCGACTCCATCTGACCAGTCGCCGCGCACCTCGCCAAGCTCCGGCACCTCGACGCGGTCGACTCGTGGCTGGCCGAGCTCGCAGAGGCGCACGGGCCGGTGCCGCCGGAGTCGATGCAGTGGGCGGCCCACGTGATCGACGAGTGGGCTGCGTCCGCTGCTTCGGCCTCGCCGCGGGCGGACTGATGCTCCTGCTCGACAGCGAGGCGCTCTCGGCCGTCGCGCACGGCCCCGCCGGGCGGCGTGATCGCGTCCGAGGGCTCGTGGCCCAGATGAGGGCGCGGGAGTTGCCGGTTGCCACGGTGGCCGCGGTGCTCGCCGAGGTCGTCCGCGGCCATCCGCGACATGCGGCGGTGTTCGCCGGGTTGCGGCGCGAGAAGGTTCAGGTGCATCCCGTCGACGCCCGGACGGGAGTGCGGGGTCAGCTGCTGGGCGCCGTCGATGCCAGCTCGGAGCTTGCGGTGCACGCATTCGTGATCGCGGCCGCAGATCTCCTCGGTGGGGCGGTCGTCGCCACGGTAGACCCCGACGACCTGCGACGCCTCGCCGGTGGCGCGCCACACATCACCGTCGCCGACATCTCCTGATCGGCCCTGGCCCCCTCCACCGGCGCGACAGTCTGGTCTGGTCTGGTCTGGTCCGGTAGGATGGGTAGTCAGCGAAACCACGCCGGTAGTGACCAACCTCAATATCGGAGGGTGCAGTGTCCCGGGTCGTCAACATCACCGAGGCCAAGGCCCAACTGTCCCGCCTGGTCGAGGAGGCCGCCGCCGGCAAGCGCGTGCTGATCGGCAAGGCCGGCAAGCCTTTGGCGGTCCTCCAGGCCTACGAAGCCGACCCCGGACCGCGCTTGCTCGGCGCGTGGAAAGGCCGTGTGTGGCTGGCCGAGGACTTCGACGCGCCCCTGCCAGACGACCTCCAGCGGGCCTTCGAGGGCCACGACGCGTGAACCTCCTGCTGGACACCCACACGCTGCTGTGGGCGCTCGCAGACGCCCCGAGCCTCGCGACCGGGGCGCGCGAGGCGATCACCGACGGGCGCAACCGGGTGTTGGTCAGCGCGGTGTCCGTGTGGGAGATCGTCATCAAGAAGGCCATCGGCAAGCTGCGCGCCCCCGACGACCTGCCCCACCAGCTCACCAATGCGCGTATGGAGCCTCTCGAGATCACGATCGCGCACGCGATGGCCGTCGCAGACCTGCGCGACCTCCACGCCGACCCCTTCGACCGCATGCTGGTCGCTCAGGCCAGAACCGACGGGCTCACGATCGTCACCCGCGACGCCCGCATCGCGTCCTACGAGGTCGCCGTCCTCCCCGCCTGACCCGGAACGGATGAGGAGGCAGCGCGCCCGGCTGGGGGCGGCACGTAGCCGACGCATGGGTTCACCGGGCCATTGGCCCGACACTGCACAGGCCGCCCCCGAGGTGTGGGGCCCGCCACACGGTGTCTCGCGGTCAGCGGTAGGAGCGAACGGCGCTCCCGCAGCACATGCGCGGAACATGTGTTAATGTGCTGAACATGAGCGCCATGATTCAGATCCGCAACGTCCCCGACGAGGTCCACCGGGAACTGAAGGTGCGGGCGGCGCGTGAGGGCCGATCGTTGAGCGACTACCTGCTGCGGGAGTTGGAGCGGCTGGCGGCACGCCCGCCCGTGGATGACGTCTTGGCTCGCATCCGCCGCCGCGGCCGCCTCGACGTCGCCGAACCGCCCGCAGAAGCCGTGCGTGCCGAGCGTGACGCCCGCGGGTGATCGTCCTCGACGCCTCCGCGCTGCTCGCGGTCCTGCTCGACCGGCCAGCCGGCGCGCGCGTGGCTGCGGTCTTCTCCAGCCGCGAACGTGAAGTTGCCGCCCCGCATCTGGTGGATGCGGAGGTGGCGCAGGTGGTGCGCCGATACGCCGCTCGCGGTGAGCTGAGCGAGCACGTCGCCGTGGCCCTCGTCGATGACTTCCTCGAGCTGCCGATCGTGCGCTACGCACATGGCCCGCTGCTACGTCGCGCCTTCGAGCTCCGCCACAACGCCACCATCTACGACGCCCTGTACCTCGCATTGGCCGAGGGGCTTGACTGCCCGCTGCTCACGGCCGATCGAGCGCTGGCTTCCGTCCCCGAGTGCCGAGCCGCCGTGGAGGTGATCCCGGACTGAAGGCGAGAACAGCGGTGACGGGCCGTTCTGGATGACCTCCCAAGCCGTGGTCGCCTACGTGCGACCGCCGGGTCAAGGCCTGGAATCCCTGCTCGAGGCTGAATGAGCCGAAGACCTACCGCACCCTTCGCCTGCACGTTGATGAAGGCGTCGCCCGGATGCGGTGGCGGCGAGGAAGGTACGCAGCTGCTCGGCGTCCCACGTGACGATGCGCGCGCCGGCGTCACCACCGGTGGGGTGGTCGATCTTCGACAGGAGCACGCCGTGGCTGGGGTTGGCGGGCAGCAGCCCGTCGCGCACGGCGTCCGCCAGCGCCTTGTGCAGGATCGTGTGGGTGTAGACGACGGAGCGCTTCGACAGCGGCCGCCCCTGCTCGCCGCCCCCGGTGAACAACCGCGCCAGGACCCGCTCGATCTCGCGGCTGGCCAGCGACTGCAAGGCCACGTCACCGAGGGTCGGCAGCAGGTAGCGGCGCACCATGCCCCGGTAGGAATCCCACGTCCTCGGCTGCAGCTGGGTCTGCTGGCGCGCCATCCACCCGTGGAGGTAGGTGCCGAGAGTCTCCTCGCCGTCCATGCCACCGACCCTGCCGCAACCACCGGTCGCAGGCGAGGGCTCGGCGGTGCCCCTGTGGATGACCCGCCGGAGTGGCGCGAGCCCAGGACGCGCGCCTCGACGCCGACCAGCTGGACGCGGGTGCGCACGTTGGTTGGCGCGCGCAGCCTCTTCAGCGACCGTCGGTGGCGCGCCACACCGCGCCGCCCCGACATCTCCTGATCGGCCGTGGTCTCCCACCGGCGTGATGCCCTCGTTCACGAGATGCCACAGTGACCCGCAAGGGACCTTGGACCGGCCGATGGCTCGGTCAGCGCAGGTCGAAGACCGTGGCGAGGGCGAGGTCGACGCCCCACAGCTCCTCGGCGGTCACTCGCCCGACCAGGTCGCCGAGCCGACTCGCGTCGACCGCGCCGGTCTGCTCGACCAGCACCTTGCTCGGTGAGCCGTCCACGTCGATCTCCGGTCGGAACGAGGCCCCGCGGGCCGACCTCGACGTCGGCGCGACGAGGATGGTGGACAGGGCCGCCAGCGCATCGGACTGCACGACCACGCCGTAGCGCACACCGTGCTGCTCGTGTCCGGCACCGCGACGCAGCCGCAGCCGGAACACGTCACCACGGCGCACGCAGGTCCTCCATCAGGTCGGCCACAGCGCTGGCCTCGGCCCGGTCACCCTCGTCAGCCGACAGCGCCGCAGCCTCGGCAGCGAGCCGCTGGCGATCACGAAGCCGAGCTGCTGCCGCACGCAGGCCAAGGCGGACCGCCTGCGAGCGCGACAGGCCGGTCGCCTCCAGCTCGGCCAGGGCACGTGCCGCCTCGGCGTCCAGCCGCACGGAGATCATCTCAGCCACCCAGCCAGTGTAACGCACTTCGTCATACATTCTCGGGGCCGGCCGCCGGCTGCAGCCGCAACATCCGCCCGTGGTACTCGAACTGGACCGGCACGTCAGCCTCGAGCGCGAAGTCGAAGACCGCACGCACCGCACGGCCGAGCTCATGGGATCGAAACCCGTTGACCTACACCGTCACGTCGCAGCCGCGCTGGCGGATGGCTTGGACCGTGTGCAGGTAGTCGCGGCGATCGCCGACCACCTCGACGGTCCAGCCCGCACCGACCTTGATGTTGGGTATCCCCTGCAAGATGGATGCCACCTCGTTCTTCGCTCCGCCGGTCGTTGGCTCTGTCGACATGACGCGCCTCCTCTGGTCGTGACTGGACCGCCAGGCTGGCAGGGGGGTGGGACAGCGCGGCCCCGGCGGCGGGGACTTGCCCACAGTGATCGGGGCCGCTTGGGCGGCCATGTGCGGCGCGGAAGACGCCGTGCGTCGTCGGCCGACTACGGAGCGGTGGCATCCTTTCCCCAGGCTCGGCACCGCGGTCGGGCGGGGCGGGGAGGGCCGTGGGATGATCCGTCCCGGTTGCCGGCTGATGGCCGGGGGGTGGACAATGGCGCTCGACGAGCGTGCCCGTCACGAATTGTTTTCCCGTGTGGAGGAGGTTCTGGGGCCGTGCCGGCGGAGACGCTGTTCGGCTACCTGCCGCCGGTGGGGTGGGCCGACGTGGCCACCAAGCATGACCTGCTCCAGCTCGAGGAGCGCCTGAACGCCCGCATCGACGCGGTGGAGGAGCGTCAGGACGCGCGGATGGAGGCGCTGGAGCACCGCCTGATCGCGCGCATGGACGAGCGTTTCGCGGGACAGGCGCGGGCGATGGCGCAGCAGACGTGGGCGATCCTGGTGGCGGTGCTCGTGGCGCTGGTCGGGGCGGTGGTGACCACCGCGCTCCTGTGAGCCGCGGTTTGCAACGGGCCAGGCTTCGCCGCAGCGGCGCCGTGCTCGCCCGTCCACAGTGATCGGGGCCGCTTGCGCGACCATGTGCGGCGCGGCAGACGCCGTGCGTCGTCGGCCGACTACGGGAGCGGTGGCAATCTTCCCCCGACGTGGAGGTCCTCTCGCGGTCAGCGGTGCAGGAGGCCCTCCACGGCTTCTTGCCGACAGCCCGTTGCGCCTGTACCACTACCGCAAGGACGACGCGGAGGTCGATCTAGCCCCTCTCTAGCCGTCCGCCCCGCCCCCAAGGGCCGAGCACAGCTGGACGTCTTGCGCGACGGCTTCGTCGGTGACCCGCGCTATGATGTATGACCTTACATCATGGTCGGTTGACCCTTGAGGTTGACCGTGAACCGAGAGGAGTGGCCGTGAAGATGCGTCGGACACAAGTCCTCTTCGCGGACGAGCAGTACCGACGCCTCAAGGAGGCGAGCGAGCAGACCGGACGCTCGATCGGTGCGATCGTACGGGCGGCGGTCGACGAGCACCTCGCGGACCGTTCGCTCGACTCCTTCCTGGCCGCACTCGATGACAGCTTCGGCGCCTGGGACGAGCAGGACTTCGACGGGCGTGCCTGGGTCGACCGCGCTCGCGGGGGCCTGGACCAGCCGATCGGTGCGATGGCGTGGGAGTGATCGTTGCCGACTCGTCGGTGCTCGTCGACCACCTTCGCGGCAAGGAGGCCAGCCGACAGGCCCTCCGCTCAGCGCGGACCGGAGGGGAGCGGGTGCAGGCCTCGGTCCTCAGCCGCACCGAACTGCTGGTCGGGATGCGGGCACACCAGAAGCGGCTCACGCAGCGCCTCGTTGACCAGATCGAGTGGATCCCCGTGGACGAATGGATCGCTGACCGTGCCGGTGAGCTGGGCCGCCGCTACCGCGCCTCCCATCCCGGCATCGGCGTAATCGACCTCGTCATCGCCGCCACCGTCGAGCGCGTGCGAGGCCAGCTGTGGACCAGCAACGTGAAGCACTTTCCGATGTTCGACGACCTCGCACCACCCTACTGAAGCAGCCTCGGATCTGCTGCCGTACCCGTCGGGAGACTACCCAGCATGCCGTGAAGGACCGTGGGCAGACCCTCGTGCTGTCGGCTGGGGGCCCAACCAGCCGGTGCGCTCACGCGACGAGGGGCACAATCTCCCGACAAGGGCGCATGAGGCAACGGCCATGGCGAGGACGCCCCCAAACCCATGGCGGCAGTGCCACGGACGGTAGTAAGAGAATTGTGCTACCGCGGGGCAGACGGCAATGCCCATGCCGAAGCCTTGGGTGCCTCGATCGGCGACTACGCCCTTGACAGCTGCATCATCGCCGGCACTGTTGTTGTGGCCGGCTTGCGGTTGCTATTTCCAGTGGTTGTGGATGTAGCGATGAGCTGCATCGACTGGTAATGGCTGGGTTGCATTACCCATTCGTGCGTAGAACGTGGCGCCTTGTTTGTCGGCCACGTACACCGGCTCTGGTGACCTCTTGACGTCGATCTGGCAGACGTCGCGGCCCTCGAGGGACGTGATGGCGACCCGTATGAACGCCAACGGCGGCAGACCCAGCGCGCTACTGAGCACTTGCGTGAGGTGCAGCTCGAAGCCGTCCCGAGTCCCCTTCTTGCCCAGTGTCCGATAGTCCGGCTCCAGCCCGACAAGGGATCCGTCGTCGGCCACGCCGATCAGAAGCGTTCCTCCCTCGGCGTTCAAGAAGCCCGCCACCGTCTTGGCCACGACCTTCTCCAGCTCCTTCATGACCGAGCCGTCGGTCATGTTGGCTCTCAGGCTCGACTTGAACTCAAGGTGGGCGCTCTCCCCCCGATCGATGAGAGCGCGCAGATCATCGGCGGCATCGGCGTGAACCGCACCGACCCGCGCGGTGCCGGAGAGCTGCAGCGTGCCGTCGACTGCCCGGAGCAGGTCCCCTTGCCTGCAGAGAGTGGCGCTGACCTCCTCGATCGCCTGGCGGATCTTGGCGCCGGTCCGCTTGAAACCGAACAGCCGCGCGATGCTGTTCACCAGCTCCTCTTCGCTCATCGCGCGGGCGTCCCGCACAAGTGCGCGAACGGCCAGCGCGAGTTCCTCTGGCGTGATGTGGTTGATGTCGCGGAAGGAGTCGCCGTCAGCGGCGGAGGGCACACGCACGACCGCGGGACGGTCTCCGAGCAGCGTGTCGCCGGAGCGCGTGAGCTCGCCGCGACGCTCCAGGGTGGCCACGGCCCTCTCGACCGCTTGGCGCACCCGCTTCGTTGCGTTGACCCCGTACTGCCACGCAATCCGCTTGATCACCAGCTCTATGCTCACGGGAGACTCGCCTGCAACCATCTGAGAGACGGCGTCCATTACACCAGACATCGCCTCCAGTCCGGCCGGGTGCACCGAGTTGTCCACCATCGGCCACGTCGGCTCGTACGGAACGGCCCAGGCCGGTGGGGCGTCCAGATCCACCTCGACCTCGTGCAGTTCCACACGCTCAGCCCGTACGCCCGCCGGCCGCGTCGCCCGTGCTTCGCCTCGCGTGGCGGACTGGAGTGCCTGCCTCAACCGCTGTTCGCTGCCCGCCCTCTCGAGGTACCAGGCCGGTCCCCACACGCGGTGAAGCCGCCACCCCAGTCGCCCAAGCACCTCTTGGCGGAGACGATCCCGGTCGCGAGCCACCGGCGAAGAGGCGTAGGAGGCCCCGTCTAGCTCGATGCCCAAAAGATAGGCCCCCGGTTGCTTGGGGTCACGGACGGCGAGGTCGAGCCGGTAGGACGACATGCCAACCCCAAGGTCCACCTCGTGGCCCCACTTGCGCAGCACCTCGGCTACAACTCCGGCAAGCGCCTCGTCGGGCGCAAGGACGCCATGCGTCCTCGTCTCCGCCGCACCGACCTCGCGGGCATAGCGCATGTATTCCAACAAGCGCACCAACCCCACGGCCTTCGCCTTGCCGGCGAGGGCCTCCGGCTGGAAGGAGGAGAACACCTCCACCTTCCGGCGCGCCCGTGTCACCGCAACGTTCAGCCTACGTTCGCCCCCCTTTCGGTTCAGGGGCCCGAAGTTCGCCGAGAAGCTGCCGTCGGCCTGTGGGCCATAGCCCACGCTGAACAGGATCACGTCCCGTTCGTCGCCTTGGACGTTCTCCAGGGCTTTGACGAAGAACGCGTCCTTGATATCCAGGGCGAAGAAGCGGTCCAGGTCCGGACGGTCCAGCCGCAGCCGCTCCACCTCGTTCTCTACCGCCTCCGCCTGTGCCTGGCTGAAGGTCACCACGCCGAGCGACCGATCCGGCGTCACAGAGGCGCAGTCGATGACGCGCCGCGCGACCGCCTGCGCCTCCCGGCGATTCGTCCTGGAGGTCCCGCCTTCGTACACGCCGTCGACGATCTGCAGCGACACCCCGAGGTGCGGCCCCGCCGGGTCGGCTCCGGGGAACGTGACGAGCTGGCCGTCGTAGAACGCTCCGTTGCTGAAATTGATCAGCGTTTCGTGCTGACTTCGGTAGTGCCACTGCAACGGGACGGAGTGCAACGCGGCCGTCCCCTTGCACAGGCCGAGTACCGATTCGAAGTCATCGGGCTGCTCCTCGTCGTAGCTGTCGCTCTCGTCGATCGCAGTCCGGTCGAAGAAGTTCGTGGGCGGGAGCTGCTTGTCATCGCCCGCGACGATCAGCTGTCCGCCGCGATAGACACAGTTGATCGCGTCCGCGGGGGTCACCTGGGACGCCTCGTCGAAGATGACGACATCGAACGCGAAGCTCGGCGGCAGGAACTCGCTCACCGACAGCGGACTCATGAGGAAACAGGGTTTCAACGCACGAGTGACCTCGGCTGTCTTCTCCAGCAGCAGCCGTACCGGCATGTGGCGTGACCGCTTCTGGGCCTCGCGTTCGATGATCTTCGCCTGGCCGACGCTGGTCACCGGGCGGCGTCCCGCACATGCGGCCGCGACTCGCTGAGCAGCATCGGTGAGGAGCTCGTGATCCAATCGCCGGAACTCCTCGAGGTCCGCAGTGAGATCATCGGCTCGGACCGACGCAAGTGCGGGCTCCGACGAGGAAACGGCGTTGTACCAGGCTGTCCATAACGCCCGTTCGAGCACATCTGGCAGCTGCTCTGCACGGGTTCGGTCCCCGGTGACGTAGTCGAGGCTGGGCTTCCACCCCTCCGTCCTAAGCTCGGCCATGAGCTCCGTGTGCGCCCGCCACACGTCGATCTGGTGGATGCGGTCCGCCAGGTTTCCGAGTGTGCCGCACGCATCGCCGAGGTCGCCCTCCAGCTCCTCACGCAGCTCCTCGGCACGGCTGGGGTCGAATCGGTCGAGAAGATTGGTCTGCAGCTTGCGCGCCTGCGCGCAGGCATGGGCCAGCGGCTCCGGGTCTGCCGGAGGATGCCGGTCGTGGAGCTGGTCGGCGGCTGCCCTAGTCAGCGGACCGCCGTGAACCTCCTGCAGCTCACCCGCCCAGCGAAGACCTCGCCCGACCAGCTCGATGTCGGTGTCGTGACCGGCATAGAAGTAGCCGAAGCGCCGACGGTCGCGAGACTCCTCCTCCCGTAGCCGGCGGGCTCGGTCGTCGACGTCGGCGCGGCGGCGGAGCTCATTGCCCAGGACGGACAGGTCGGCGGGCTGCAGGCGTCGGGTCTCGACTTCCGTAGCCAGCTCGAGGAGTGCCGCGGCTGTCTTGGCGGCCTCCTCAGCCTGATGGATAAGCGCTGTGAGAGGCATGGCAGGATCGACCTGTTCGCCGAACAGCACGCGGCCCGGCCCGGATCGCCAGTCCTCGATCCGCTGAACGGTACGCTGCGCGCGGTCGGCCAGACTCGGATCCTGCGGGGCCTCACCGCACAGCTGGGCTGCCACACCAGAAGCGTCGTAGTCCTGACGAAGCCGCTCTGCGGCCTCACGAAGGACGCTCAAAGCTCGTCCAGCGGCACCGACGTCTGTTTCTCGCTCCTGCGCAAAACTGCCGAGCACTTCCTTGGACCGAGCGTAAGCAGCGTCGAGCGTCCTGCCCGCCTCCTGCAGCTCCAATGCCTCCCGCAGGTGGCTGCGGACATCCTTTGTGGCCTTGCCGATCCGGGCCACCGATGCCACGGCGCGTTTGTCCTCCCGATACGACGTCGACAGCTTGCGCAACCCTTTGTGCCGTTGCTCGAACCTGACGACAAGGCTCGCGAGGTCGAGCTCCTCGATCTCGGGCGTGAAAACCTCCTCAAGGGCGGAGCGGCGCTTCTGATAGTGATCCACGAGTGGTCCGAGGACGGTCAACGCCGCCTCGACGCGGCTGATGATCGACGGTGAGCTCCACTGCGTCTCGGGTCGCACGTGAGCGTCCGCATGGGAGGCCACCAGCGCCAAGTCGAGACATTCAGTGATGGTGCGGTCCCGGTCGGGTGCTCGCAGAGCGGCCGCCAGGTCCCGGGCCTCGGCCTGCAGCTGGGTGGCGAACTCCACCGTCTCGCGTGCCGCCACGACCTGACGCGCCAGTTCCGGGACGGTCGGGCCGACTGGCTCGAGCAACAGGCCGCCGAGGGCCTCGGACAGCTCGTCCCAGCGCTTCGCCAATCGGGAATCGAGCGCATTCCAGTCCTGCCCGTACGCCGCCTCCAGTGCGTCGACGTCGCGCCGTTGGTCCTGCGCCTCCGCGTCGAGCACCGCCAGACGCGCCAGCGACTCAGCGAGGTTGCCTGACGTCCACCACGACTTGTCGGTGGGGGGCTGCCGCAAGACCTCCTGCAGGACAGCTACCAGCCACTCGGCCTGTAGGAGATCCTGTGCGACCCGCAGCGCGGTTTCGTCGGCGAGCTGGTCGCTGAGGTCGGCGACCTGCTGGAGCGTCCTGTTGAGCTGGTCGACGACCTGCTCCAAGTCGGGTCGTGTGCGTGGGCTCGTATGCTCGGCCCGCAATCCCAACCAGACGAAGTCAGGGCGGTCGGCGACGGGTGCCCAGACCCTGGACAGTCGTTGGAACCGGCCTATCAGCTCCGCCACCTCTCCGGCGCTCAAGCCGGCTCCGATCGCTGTGGGCGTCGGGGCAGCAGGCACGTCAGCGAGCTGCGCGAGGCGGCCCACGACCTCCTCGATGCTTTGCCCCAGGGGGTCACGCCGGCGGTTGAGGGCATCGGCATAGCTGCTCAGCCGGGCACGAAGCTTCTCCGCACGGGCCAGGTCGGCTTCAGTCAGACGTGGCCGCCCCACGGGCTTGCGCCTGAGTGCCTCGCCGAGGCGGCCGGCCACCTCTCGGCGGCCGACTTTCTGGCCGTGCAGTTCCAACAGGAACGGGCTCAGGCCTCGATCACCCAGCCGGGCTGCGACCACCTGCAAGGCAGCGAGCTTCTCGGACACGAACAGCACGGACTTCCCGTCGGCGATGAGCTCGGCGATGATGTTCGCGATGGTCTGGCTTTTGCCCGTGCCGGGCGGGCCGTCCATGACGAAGTTCACTCCGCCCCTTGCCGCTGCGATCGCACGCCGTTGACTTCCGTCCGCATCGAGGATCAGCCGGGCGCGCTCGGGCGGGGCGACGGCATCCAGCTCCTCCTCGGCCGGAGGGGACACGTCCGCCGGAACGACATCGTCCGGGTCGGCGAGGAAGCGCACCAGCGGATGGCCGCACACCACCCGGAGGTTGTCTGTGAGGTCCTTGAACATCGCCTCCTTGTGGAAGGTCGCTCGCTTCAGCACCACGTTCGGCTCCACGCGCCAGCCCCGGTGACGGACCGCCTCGGCGACGCCATCCCATAACGCGCCGAGGTCGACGTCCTGGGTCTGGGCAAGGTCGAACTCGGGAAGGGTCAGGTCGAACTCCTGCTCCAGGAGCACACGGAGCGAGAGGTTCAGCACCGGGTCGTTCTCGAGCCGAGCGAGCCTGAATGGATCCCGTGGCGAGCTGCGGACCAGGTTGACGGGGATGAATAGCAGCGGCGAACGGTTGTCTTCGGTTTCGTCCTCCCGTCGCCAGTGCAGCATCCCGAAGCACAGGTAGAGGCTTTCGAGCCCTCGGTCGACGAGGTCCAGGTTCGCCAGCCGGGCGAGGTTCTTGAGCGCTGCCTCGACCTCGGACCGGGTGGTGCGCTCTGTGACGAGCTCCCCTGCGCCGGCGTGCGCGACGCTGTCCTGGATCGTCCACGGGGGGGCTCCGGGGGTCGCCGGAGGCGGGCTGAAGAACCCCCACTCCTGGTTGCGTTGGAGTCGCTCGAGCGCTGCGACAGGCGCCGGCGCCAGGATCTGCAGGGTGCCGCGCTTGATGGGCTTGTAGAACAACGACGTGTTGCGCCGGGAGAGGTCGACGAGTTCGTTTGCCCAGGTCTTGACCCGTACCGCTATCCGATCGCTCGATGCCATCCCGTCATCCCCCTCCAGATGCGGACGCCCCGCCTAGGGTTTCCCGTCTAAGTCGGAGCAATTACTTCGCACCCCACTTCTTGTTACAGGACGCGTGGGCAAGCGCCGCATTGGCGATCACCGTCTTGCCTCCCCTGACATGCGGTTCGACGTGGTCGATGTGGAGATCCTCCCATCGCTTGATCCTTGGGCTCAGGCAGTCGGCGAAGTGGCAGGTCGGATCCTTTTCGGCGTGCCACAGGATGCGCCGCTGCGTGGCGTTGAATGCGCGCTGCGGGTCCTTGTGGTCGAAGACGCTCTCGATGACTTCCCGCAGGATCTTCTCTCGCTTCTGTCGCTGCTTCTGGCTATCGGTGCCTTCTCTCACTGTCGCGAGGTACTGTACCAAGGGCTTCTCCGCCCTGGTCGCTGCCTTCATCGTCTTCTGTTTCTCGCTCACTCGGTCCACAGCTGCGCCGAACTCGGTCAGTAGCGCGCCGGCGACCTTATTGCGTTCGCTACCGTGAGCGGTCACTGTTCGACCTTCATCCCACAGCCGGTGCAGGAGCAAGACTAGCGTGTAGAAGTCCGCGCGCCTGTGAAAGCGTGTCGTCTTGAGCCCGGGCAGTACCTTCTTAAGGACGTTCAGGGCGCGGTTGACGGCAACGCTCGCTTGGTCCAGCGAGTCCTTCTCCAGGCCCTGCCCAGCGAGGACCTTGTCCAAAGGCCCCTTCTTATTGAGCGGCCTGCCCTCATGGACCGAGTAGAAGCGATTCCTCCAGTCACTCGACAAGTCCCACCAGGTCCACCAGTCCGCAGGTCTCCATCGGCAAGGGCTGTTCGGAGGTTTAGCACCCCTTGGTCTGTCAGAGGCCCTTCGCCCAGCCACCACAGGATCGTCTCGATTCGCTGCTTGCCGTCGATGACAGACCACTGCTCGTGCTGAACGGCAAGGCTCACTCTGGGTCCTAACCTCGATGTTTCGCGCGGCAGGCTGATGGGCGCGTGAATGTCGTCGGTCCGGCGTG
>DATLGH010000010.1 GCA_035540635.1 Egibacteraceae bacterium
CGACCTGGTGATCTCCGCCGAGCGCATCCGGGCGCTGCAGGCGCACTTCGACGAGGTCCTGTCCGACCTCGAGACCGAGGTGCTGCGCCTCTACGTCGACGGCAAGAGCTACCAGGAGATCGCCGAGCGGCTCCAGCGCCACGTCAAGTCGATCGACAACGCGCTGCAGCGCATCAAGCGCAAGCTCGACTGCTACCTGCAGGAGCGGCGCCTGGAGGAGGCGGTCTGACCGTCGAGCCGGGGGTCCCGCCGACCCGACCGGAGCTGCGCGGCACCCACGGGATGGTCGCGTCGACGCACTGGCTCGCGGCCGGGACCGGCATGGCGATGCTCGAGCACGGCGGCAACGCCTTCGACGCGGCGGTGGCCGCCGGGTTCGTCCTCCAGGTCGTCGAGCCGCACCTCAACGGCCCCGGTGGGGAGGTGCCGATCCTCGCCAGCTCCGCCGACGGTGACGTCGTCGTCGTCAACGGCCAGGGACCGACGCCGGCGGCGGCCACGGTCGCGCGCTTCACCGGGCTGGGCCTCGAACTCATCCCCGGCACGGGTCTGCTGCCTGCCTGCGTGCCCGGCGCGTTCGACGCGTGGATGCGTCTGCTCGCCGAGCTCGGCACGCTGCCCCTGCGCGAGGTGCTCACGCCGGCGATCGGCTATGCCGCCGGCGGCTACCCGGTCGCGACGGGCCTTGCGGCCGCGATCCGCCAGGTCGCGCCGCTGTTCCGTGAGCACTGGCCGACCTCCGCGGCCGTCTACCTCGCCGGTGGCCCGCCGGAGGCGGGCGCGCGCTTCCGCAACCCTGACCTCGCCGCGACCTACGCCCGGGTGCTCGCCGAGGCCGAGGCGGCCACCGCCGACCGCGACGGGCAGATCGCCGCCGCCCGGGACGCCTTCTACCGCGGCTTCGTCGCCGAGGCGATCGACGCCTTCTCTTCCGGCGGCGAGGTCGCCGACGCGACCGGCCGGCGGCACCGCGGGCTGCTCACCGGTGAGGACCTCGCACGCCACGACACGCCCCTCGAGGCGCCGGTGCGCCGGGGTTACCGCGGCTACACCGTCTGCAAGACGCAGAGCTGGGGGCAGGGGCCGGTCTTCTGCCAGCAGCTCGCCCTGCTCGAGGGGTTCGACCTGCCCGCGATGGCACACCTGTCGACCGACTTCGTCCACACGGTCGTGGAGTCGGCGAAGCTCGCCTTCGCCGACCGTGAGGCGTGGTACGGCGACCCGGCGTTCGCCGACGTGCCCCTCGACACGCTGCTCGGCGACGCGTATGCGGCGCAGCGGCGGGCACTGGTCGGCGCGACGGCGTCGGCCGAGCTGCGGCCCGGCGCCCCCGACGGCCGCCCGCCGCGGATGCCTCCCGCGGTTCGTGCGGTGCCGCCCGGGGTCGGTGCCGGGGACCCGAGCCTCCAGGGCGACACCTGCCACGTCTCCGCCGGCGACCGGTGGGGCAACCTCGTGGCCGCCACACCGAGCGGCGGGTGGCTGCAGAGCTCGCCGGTTGTGCCGGGCCTCGGCTTCAGCCTCGGGACCCGCGCGCAGATGATGTGGCTGACCGAGGGCCTTGCGAACACGCTCGCCCCGGGCAAGCGCCCGCGCACGACGCTGTCCCCCTCCCTCGCCTTGCGCGACGGGGAGGCCTACCTCGCCTTCGGCACCCCCGGCGGCGACCAGCAGGACCAGTGGTCGCTCGTGTTCTTCCTCGCCCACGTCGACGCGGGCCTCGACCTGCAGGCCGCGATCGACGCGCCGGCGTTCCACACGACCGCCTTCCCCAGCTCGTTCTACCCCCGGACCGCCGAGCCACGCGGGCTCGTCGTCGAGGGCCGCATCGGCTCGGGTGTCGTCGCCGACCTGCGCCGCCGCGGCCACGCGGTCACCGTCGCCGGGGACTGGTCCCTCGGCCGGCTGTCGGCGGTCGGCCGGGAACCCGGCCGCCTGCTGAAGGCGGCGGCCGACCCACGGGGCACCCAGGGCTACGCCGTCGGCCGCTGACGCTGCCTGCGGCGCTGGGCGGGCGGGCTCGAAGGCGTCGGGGTGGACGAGATGGGCGAGGGCCTCGCGCCGGCCGTCGGCCCCGTCGGAGCGGGGCTGCAGCCCGCCGATGCGGTGAGGCCGGTATGACCGCCGGCCACCGTCCGAGCATGCTCATCAGGGGCGCTCGGACGGCGTCGCGGGCAGGCCCATGGCCCGCAACGTCTCACCGAACGCGCCCAGCGCGCCGCCGGCGGCTTCGTGGAGCGGCAGCGTGCGGACCGCCTCGGGCAGGTTGCCCTCCAGCCACAGGGTCGCGAACCCATGCACGATCGACCATGCCCCGGTGGCGGCGAGCAGCGTCTGCGGGTCGCCCTCGTCGCGGTCGCTGTGCAGGGCGCGCACCGCGTCGACGAGCACGGCGAACGCCCCGCCGCAGATCTCTCGGAAGCCCGGGCGGTCCTCGTCGAGCAGCTCCGGGCGGAACATCACCGCGAAGTGGCCGGGCTGCTCGACCGCGAAGCGGATGTAGGCGAGCCCCATCGCGGCCAGCGTGGGGTCGCCGACCGCCTCGGCCTCCGCTCCCGCGCGCAGCAGGCGCTCCCGCAGTGCGGCGAAGCCCTGGGCGGCGTAGGCGGTGAGCAGCCCCGCCTTGTCCCCGAAGTGGTGCGCCGGCGCGGCGTGGCTCACGCCCGCCCGGCGGGCCGCCTCACGCAACGTCACCGCGTTGATGTCGCCTTCCCGCACGATCTCGTCCACCGCCTCGAGCAGTGCGGCGGGCAGATCCCCGTGGTGGTAGGTGCGGGTGCGCATCGACCGCATGTTGACACCGACGACACGGGCCGTCAATCTAAACGCCGTCAAGATAACGGGCCCGCGGCACGGAGACGGTTCGGTCGAGCCCGATGGGGCGCCAGACGGCTCGACGCGCTGCGGGCGGCGGCCGCCGCCAACAGGCGCGGCAAATCCGCCGGCTGCGTTGACGGGTGCCCTAGGCTGCTCGTAGGGCTGAACGAGGGAGCTCGCGGGATGGGTAGGCGTGTGGTCCGGCTCACGGCTTCGTGCAACGCCGTCGTGCTCGCGCTCGGCCTCGCCGTTCTCCTCAACGGCTTCGCCGCCGGGCCCGATGTCGCGTTCGACGGTCCCGCGCAGCCGGCGGCGGCCCCGCTGACCGAGGGACCTCCCCGACTGCTCGACACCGGGGAGGACCGGCCCCCCGTCGATCCCGGGGCGCGCCTCGTCGAGCTGCCCGCTCACGAGCTTGACTACCTCCCCCCGGTGCTGCGCACCGGAGTGCTCGCCGGTGACGCGCAGCGCGACGGCGGCTGCGTGTGGATCGAGATGGACGGACAGCCGCAGGCGGTCCGCTGGGTGGGCGGCTTCCGCGCGGGGTTCGTCGACGACGGCACCGGTGGACAGACCTTCGAGCTGGTCGACCGCTCCGGAGGGGTGGTCGCCCGCGAGGGGGAGGAGGTCCACTTCACCGGTGCGCGCAGCGGCGGACCGGAGCGGCTCGAGCGCTGCCACGTCGGGGCGGACCACGTATGGTACGTCGACGGGGTCAGCGCGCGGGCTCCCATCCTGCACTGACGCGCGACAGGGGATCCGGCGCGCGCGCGGGGCTCGTCAGACGCCGACGGCCTCGAGCAGGTCCCGGCAGGCGTCGGCGCACCGGTTGCAGGCCTCGGCGCACAGGCGGCAGTGCTCATGGCGGTCGGCGTGGCGCTCGCACTCCGAGGCGCAGGCCACGCACGCCGCGACGCAGGCGGCGAGCTGGGTGCGGACGACCTCGGCGTCCGCCGCCGTGGCGCGGCTCAGCACCCGTACGGTCGTGAAGCAGATGTCGGCGCAGTTGAGGTCGCTGTGCGCGCAGGACACCACCGGGTCGTCCTCGGTCAGGCACCCGGTCGCGCAGGCGCTGCATGCCTGCGCGCAGACGAGGGCGGCGTCGATCGCCGCCGCGAGGTGCCCGGCGTCGAACGCCGGCATCGGCATGGCGTCGATCATCTCGCGGGCGTAGCTCATCGGGTCCTCTTTCGCCGCCGGGGGTGTCGTCGGCGTACCCTGGCCGCCGCGGCGGGAACCGTGCCCGGCGGGACAGCCACCGCAGGGGAGTGACCGATGAGTGCCCGCGGCCACCGCCGTCAGTACGGGTGGAGCAGCTGACGAGCGCTCGGCGCCCGCCAGCCGTTGTGGTACACCGCCCGGCATCGAGGGCTGACGCGAGAGGCAAGCGGATGAGTGGAGTGCGTGTGCTGGTCGGTACGCGAAAGGGCGCTTTCGTGCTGACCGCCGGGGGCCGGCGCGATGAATGGGACCTTGCCGGCCCCCACTTCGGCGGATGGGAGATCTACCACGTGGCGGGGTCGCCGGCGGACCCCGACCGGCTGTACGCGTCGCAGTCGTCGGGCTGGTTCGGTCAGGTCGTCCAGCGCTCGGACGACGGTGGGCGGTCGTGGCAGCCGGTCGGCAACGAGTTCCGGTACGAGGGCGTGCCCGGCACGCACCAGTGGTACGACGGCACCCCGCACCCCTGGGAGTTCGCCCGCGTCTGGCACCTCGAGCCCTCCCTGACGGACCCCGACGTGGTCTACGCGGGCGTCGAGGACGCCGCCCTCTTCCGCTCCGTCGACGGGGGGGCGACCTGGCACGAGCTGCCGGGCCTTCGTGGACACGGATCAGGAGCGGCGTGGCAGCCGGGGGCCGGCGGCCTGTGCCTGCACACCATCGAGCTGCATCCGACCGATCCCGAGCGGATGGTCGTGGCCATCTCCGCCGCCGGCGTCTTTCGCACCGGCGACGGGGGCACGTCCTGGCAGGCGGCGAACCACGGCCTCGTGTCCGAGGGCATCCCCGACCCCGACGCGGAGGTCGGCCACTGCGTCCACAAGCTCGCCGCCCACCCGTCCCGTCCCGACGTGCTGTTCATGCAGAAGCACTGGGACGTCATGCGCAGCGACGACGGTGGAGGGTCGTGGCACGAGATCAGCGACAACCTGCCGACCGACTTCGGTTTCACGATCGGCGTCCACGCCCACGAGCCCGACACCGTCTACGTGGTCCCGATAAAGAGCGACTCCGAGCACTATCCGCCCGACGGCAGGTTGCGGGTCTTTCGCAGCCGCACCGGCGGGGGCGCGTGGGAACCGCTTACGCGCGGCCTGCCGCAGCACGGGTGCTTCGTGAACGTGCTGCGCGACGCGATGGCGGTCGACGCCCTCGACCCGTGCGGCGTCTACTTCGGCACGACCGGGGGCCAGGTGTACGTGTCGGCCGACGCCGGGGACAGCTGGACCGCGATCGTGAGGGACCTGCCCCCGGTCCTCTCGGTGGAGGTGCAGACGCTGCCATGATCCGTGTCCTGCTCCCGGTGCACCTGCGCACCCTCGCGCGGGTCGCTGCGGAGGTCCGTCTGGACGTCCCGGAGCCGGTGACACAACGCGCCGTCCTTGACGCGCTCGAGTCCCGCTACCCGGTGCTGCGCGGGACCGTCCGCGACCACGCCGGCCAGCGCCGGCGCCCGTTCGTCCGGTTCTTCGCCGGGGAGTGTGACGT
>DATLGH010000011.1 GCA_035540635.1 Egibacteraceae bacterium
GCCCAACCCCCAGCCCGCCTCCCAGGCCGGCTCCGGGTGAGCACCTGCAGGCCGGTTCAGGGACAGCCGAGGGCGCATCAGCCAGGCCTTCAGCACCTCCCCCCAAGCCCAGCCCCCCTGACGACGGTCAGCCGCCAGCCGCAACCTCGCGATAGCCGCGGCGACGGCCGCAGCCCAAGCACAGCGACATTCTCACGTGGGTGCAACCGCAAACGCTGGGGCGGCAACAAGACCCGTCAGGGCGCGGACACAACCGCGGTCATCGCCTCGCCGCTTTGCACCGCGACCCAGCAACACCTCGACCCCATCGGGGTGTTCTCCGTGAACCTCACTGGGCCTGAGCGGCGGAGAGGAATGACAGTGCGCCTACGCGCGGCGGCTAGTCGGACCCGACACGCCGGCCTCTACCTTCGCGCGCAGCCACAGTGACGCCGAGGACGGTGCCACCGTCACCCGAACGACATCCATTAGCTCCTCGGCTACGTGGTGGAGGTCGGTCTCTGACCGCAACGCCGCACCGAACGCCTCGACCGCTTTCCTAGCGTCGTAGCGAGCACGGTTGAACCGTCGGTCAACCACGGTCTGAAGGCGACGACGGAGCGGCTGGAACGCCGCGGCCGCGGCCAGCGTGGACGCAGCCACCGCCAGCTCCGACCCGCCGCCGACAAGAGGAGCCAGGAGCAGGTTCCCGCGACGTAGATGGCCGCGAGCGCCCGCGGACAGCAGCGCGTACGACACCGTCCTCGACAGAATCCGGTCGATCTCGTACAGCCGGTGTCGCAGGACGGCCACGGCGATGGACGCCGGAAGCAGGCATCAGGCTGGCCTCGCTCAAGAACGCGGTCCTGAGACCCACGAACCGTCCCAGAAGTTCTGCTGCCAAGAAGCCACCAAAGACCAGTGGAGCGCTGAGACCGACCCACTTCAACTGCAGCCGTTGGACCGGCACGGCTTTGTACCGAACGAGCACGGAGACGACGCCCGCGATGCCCGACACGGCCGCACCCGCCGTGCGTCCAGTGTCAGGATCAACCTCCCCTGGCCCAATGCCAGCGTAGTCCACGTGCTTTCGCCGCGGTACACACCGCGGCACCCAACGCGGTCGGGCGCGCCGAGCAACGAGTTCAGTGGCGGCTGCGTCGGGCGGGCTTGCGTCGGGGCAGTCCTCGACGGACGGCGGGCGGGTCGGCGGTGCTGCGCAGCGTCGTCGGCCGCAGCAGGCCATCGCGCACGAAGGGTCGCAGAGCCGTGTCGACCACGGCGGGCGTGGGTGTGTTGACGTGCGGGCTCGACGCACTGGTCGCCAGGCGGGCGCGCCCCGCGTCGCGCAGGTCGAACAGCGCCGCCGTCATCTCGGTGAGCCGCGCCAGGTCCTCCTTCTGCGCAGGCCGCAGGCGAAACGCCAGCGTGTGCCACCCCCCGTGCTCGAGCAGCGCACCCATCACCGTGGCCCCCGGCGGCAGCCCGGCACGTCGTCGTCGGCGGTGACCGCGGCGACGCCTCGCGACTCAGCTCCAGTACGCCCTCGACAGCCGCATCGTCGTCGAGCAGGCGAAGGGCATCCGAAGAAGCGCGGCCGCGGAGGTGTAGGAGGCGGACGCGGGCGGGAACGGCTACTGCCTCCCGACTCCCATAGGGAGACACCCATGGCACAGGCGCTGCGTGAGATCATGGCCCAAGACCTGCAGACGCTGCCCGCGACCGCGACGGTCGACCAGGCAGCACGGACGATGCGGAACGCCGACGTCGGCGACATCATCGTCGTCGACGACGACGGCACCGTGCGCGGCATCGTCACCGACCGCGACATCACGATCAGGGCGGTGGCGGAGGGCCGCGACCCCTCCACGTTGAAGCTCGAGGAGATCGCCAGCGAGGACCTCGTCACCGTCGAGCCGGACACCGACATCACCGAGGCGGCGCGCATCATGCGCGAACGCGCGATCCGGCGACTGCCCGTGACCGAGGGCGGCAAGCCCGTGGGCATCGTGTCCATCGGCGACCTCGCCATCGAACGCGACGACGACTCGGCGCTGGCCGACATCAGCGCCGCGCCGGGCGACGCGTAGGCCGCCGCTCAAGCGCCACGACGGGGCGTGGGTCGGGTGACCGGCGAGGGGTGACGGCGCGCGCCGGCGCCCCTGCCTGCTCGGTTACACTTCAGCGACACGCTGTTCTCGACGGAGGATCTCCATGGCGAAGCGCCTGCTGGGCGTGATCATCACCGCGTTGCTGCTGTGCGTGGGGGCGCTGCCCGCCCTGGCGGTCGAGCCGGACGACGAGGAGATGGAGGTCGAGCACGAGGAGCTGCCGAGCTACGAGGAGATCGGCAGCGGCAGCGAGATCTCCCAGGAGTTCCGGCCCGAGCCCTACGAACAACCGACGGTGTTCGCCGGCATGCTCTATCCCCTGCTGTTCATCGCTGGCGTCGCGGTGCTCGTCGTCCTCGGGCTGTACCTTCTGTGGCAGCCGCGCTTCGCTCAGGAGCGGGAAGCGAAGAAGCGGCGGTGACGTGACGGTCGAGCCGACCCCCTCCGCGGTGGAGCCGCTCGCGGACTGGGCTCTCGCCGCTCGCGTCGCCTGGCTCGTCGCCTCACGCCCGACGGCAGGGGCCCCGCGCGGTGCGCGCCAGGAGGCGCCCGTCTCCCGGGAGGACGTCGAGGGGCTGCGCGAGGATCTCGTCGGCGTGGTGCGCCGCGCCGACGACCTCGCGCGCCAGGCGACAGGGCTCGGCCAGGACCTGCCCCCCGCCGACGTCCGCGTCGTCGGCCGGCGCGCCTGGATCGAGGCGAACATCGCGAGCATCGCCGACCTCACGAACCCCCTCGCCGAGCAGCTCATGAACCGCAGCGGCGCGGCGCGGGCGACGGCGCGCAAGGCGCTCGGGCTCCAGCTCGGCCTCGTGTTCGGCTACCTCGCTACCCGGGTGCTCGGCCAGTACGAGGTCTTCCTGCCCGGCGGGGAGACGCCCGGCCGCCTCACCCTCGTCGGTCCGAACCTCCTGCACGTCGAGCGGTCGCTGCTCCCGGGCAGCGACGTGAGCGCCGGGGACTTCCGTCTCGGACTGTGCCTGCACGAGATCGCCCACCGCCTCCAGTTCGAGGCCGTCCCGTGGCTGCGCCCGCACCTGAGAGGGCTCCTCGACACCTACCTCGCGGAGACGCGCCTCGACCCGGACCGGGTCAGGGAGGCCATCGGCCGCGCCGCCGAGCTGCTGCGCGACCCGGGCCGCCTCGGCGACCCCCAGGTGCTGCTCGAGGTCGTCCTCACCCCGCGTCAGGCGGCGGTCATCAAGCGCGCCCAGGCGCTCATGTCCCTGCTCGAGGGCCACGGCAACGTCGTCATGGACTGGGGCGCGGAGGTGGCGGCCGCGCACAACGGCAACGGGCTCGACCCCGCCCGGGTGCGCGAGCTGCTCAACCGGCGCCGCAGCAGAGCCCTCGATCAGGCTATGCGGCGTGCGCTCGGCCTGTCGCTGAAGGCCCAGCAGTACCGCGTCGGCGAAGCGTTCATCCTCGCCGTCGCGGAGCGTCACGGGCGGGACGTGTTCAACCGTGTGTGGGAGCACCCCGACCACGTGCCCACCGAGGCCGAGCTCGACGACCCTGACCGCTGGGCCGGACGGGTCGCCACCGAGTCGTGACCAGCCCGCGCCCGACACTGCCAGGAGCGCGGCGCTGATCGGCGCACTCCCACCGGACCAGTCCCGCGCCGCGTTGCTCGACGAGGTGCGCCGCGCGCTGGACGCGGCCCTCGACGCCCACGCGAGGGTGGTGGTGGCGGTCTCCGGCGGACCGGACTCCACGGCGCTCGCCCATCTCGTCACGGAGGCCCGTCCGGACCTCGCCGCCTGCGTGGGCCACGTGCGCCATGGTCTGCGTGACGACGCGGAGGACGCCGCGGTGACCGCCGCCCACGCCCGGGCGCTGGGGCTTGCCTACCACGAGCGGTCGGTGCGGGTGCGGCCGGGCGGGCAGGGACTCGAGGCGGCCGCCCGTGAGGCCCGCTACGCGGCGCTGTGCCGGATCGCACGGACCGTCGACGCCCGCGCCATCGTCGTCGGCCACACCGCCGACGACCAGGCCGAGACGGTGCTCCTCAACATCGCTCGCGGCACCGGCCTGCGCGGCCTCGCGGGCATGGCCCCGTCCCGATCGGGGGAGGCGGACGAGGTGCACGGGGTGCGCATCGTGCGTCCCCTGCTCCGGCTGCGGCGAGCCGATGTGCACGCGTTCGTCAGGGGTGAGGGGCTGCGCTTCGTCAGCGACCCCACGAACAGCGACCCCGAGCAGCGGCGGGCCCGCGCGCGCTTCGAGCTGCTCCCGGCGCTCGCCGGCCTGTCCGGTGGCGGGGGCGACCCCGTCGCGGCGCTGACCCGCCTCGCGGACCTCGCCCGAGCCGACGCCGACGCGCTCGACGAGCTCGCCGCGGCGCACGCCCGGCGGATCGTCGTGGCCTGGGGTCCCGCACGGGCGGTGCGCACGGACGCGCTCGGGGGGCTGCCGGGCGCGCTCGCGAGCCGCGTCGTGCGCCTGCTGTTGCGCGGCGTGCGCGGCGGCGCCGAGGTGCCTGCCCTGACAGTCTCGGCCGTCCTCGCGCTGCGACCCGGGCAGGCGGTGCACGGCCCGGGCGGGGTGTGGGTGACCTCCGGCGGTGGCTGGGTCGCCGCAGTGCCCCCGGACGTCGCGGCCCTGCCCGGGCGGCGACTGCACGCGCCGGGGGCCGTCGCGCTGCCCGAGCTCGGCCTCGTCGTACGCGCCGACCACCCGGCGAGCGACCCGCCCCTCGACCCGGGGGTGGCGCATCGGCCTGGCGAGCCGGCCCCCCGCCCGCTCGCCGACGGTCCGCCGGGCACGAGGGGACCGGCGTGGGCGGTGCTGCCGGGGACGGACGGCCCCCTTGTCGTGCGCGGACCCCGGCCCGGCGACCGCTTCGGTGCCGAGAACCTCGCCGAGGCGCTCGGTGCGGCGGGCGTCCCCCGCGCGCTGCGGGCCCTCCTGCCCGTGGTCGCCGACGCGACCGGGGTGGTCTGGGTTCCCGGCCTCGAGCCGCCACCGGCACCGGCCAGCCCCGCCGCCGGCGAGCCCGGCGCCCGGGTCCGGCTGTGGCTCGCGCCCGCGTGATCGGTGATCGGGGTGCCGGTGCTAGCATCCCCACCCGTGGAGAACCCCGCGCCCGCCTCGGCGCTCGACGCCGACATCGACGAGGTGGTCGTCTCCTCCGAGCAGATCCACGAGCGGCTCGCGGAGCTCGCCGCCGAGGTTGACCGCGACTACGCCGGCTGCAACGTCCTGCTCGTCGGCGTCCTGAAGGGCGCTTTCGTCCTCATGGCTGACTTCGCCCGGTACCTCCGCACGCCCGTGGAGTTCGACTTCATGGCGGTGTCGAGCTACGGCTCGGCGACCCAGACGTCGGGCGTCGTCCGCATCCTGAAGGACCTCGACCTCGACATCGCCGGGCGCCACGTCGTCCTCGTCGAGGACATCGTCGACTCCGGCCTCACGCTCAACTACCTCTTGCGCAACCTGCGGGCCCGGGGGCCGGCGTCCCTGGAGGTCATGGCGCTGCTCTCCAAACCGGGCATGATCCGCGTCGACATCCCCATCCGCTACCACGGCTTCGCCGTCCCCGACGTGTTCGTCGTCGGGTACGGCCTCGACTACGCCGAGCGCTACCGCAACCTGCCCTACGTCGGGACCCTGAAGCCGGAGATCTACGCCGGGGCCGGGTAGGGGCGGTCCGTTCGACCGGTCCGGCGCGGCGGGCCGGTGCTACAGTGACCGCATGAAAGCGCGACGCTTCCTGCGGAGTCCCTATGTCTGGATCGTCCCCGTAGTCGTCGCGGCCTTCATCGTGCTGTCGACGATGGCCGGCGGCGACGACGAGCCGCTGCGCTTCGACGAGTTCATGAACCGGCTGGAGGCCGGCGAGGTGGAGACCGTCGAGGACTTCGCCCGGGACGGGCGCCTCCAGGGCAGCTTCACCGACGGCACCGAGTTCGAGACCTACTACAACGTCAACGTCGACGGGGAGCGCCTGGGCGCCGCGCTCGACGAGGCGCGCCGGGACGGCACGCTCGACGAGCGCCGGGTCGACAACCAGTCGGGCAACGTCTTCCTCCAGTTCCTGTTCTCCCTGCTGCCGTTCCTGCTCATCTTCGGGCTCTTCTTCTTCCTCATGACCCAGATGCAGGGTGGCGGCCGGGGGGTCATGAGCTTCGGGAAGTCGAAGGCCAAGGCGATCTCCAAGGACGCCCCGAAGGTCACGTTCGCCGACGTCGCGGGCTCGGACGAGGCGGTCGAGGAGCTCCGCGAGATCAAGGACTTCCTCGCCAACCCCGCGAAGTTCCAGTCGATGGGCGCGAAGATCCCGAAGGGCGTGCTCCTCTTCGGGCCGCCGGGGACCGGCAAGACCCTGCTCGCGCGGGCGGTCGCGGGCGAGGCCGGCGCCCCCTTCTTCTCGATCTCCGGCTCGGACTTCGTCGAGATGTTCGTCGGGGTCGGGGCCAGCCGGGTGCGCGACCTGTTCGAGCAGGCCAAGGCCAACGCCCCCGCGATCATCTTCATGGACGAGATCGACGCGGTCGGACGCCATCGGGGCGCCGGCATGGGCGGCGGCCACGACGAGCGTGAGCAGACCCTGAACCAGCTGCTCGTGGAGATGGACGGCTTCGACGTCAAGACCGGCATCATCCTCATCGCCGCCACGAACCGTCCCGACATCCTCGACCCCGCCCTCCTGCGCCCCGGCCGCTTCGACCGCCAGATCGTCGTCGACCGGCCCGACCTCGTCGGGCGCCAGGCCATCCTCGAGGTGCACGCGCGCGGCAAGCCGCTCGCCGACGACGCCGACCTGTCGGTCATCGCGCGCCGGACGCCGGGGTTCACCGGCGCGGACCTCGCGAACCTCGTGAACGAGGCGGCGCTCATCTCCGCCCGCCGGGACCGCACCGACATCACCATGCAGGCGATGGAGGAAGCCATCGACCGGGTCATCGCCGGCCCGGAGCGCAAGACCCGGCTGATGGGCGAGGCCGAGAAGCGCGTCATCGCCTACCACGAGGGCGGGCACACCATCGTCGGGCACGCCCTGCCCCACGCCGACCCGGTTCACAAGGTGTCGATCATCCCCCGTGGGCAGGCCCTCGGATGGACGCTGACGCTGCCGACCGAGGACAAGTACCTCGTGTCGCGCGGTGAGCTCATCGACCAGCTCGCCATGATGCTCGGCGGCCGCGTCGCCGAGGAGCTCACCATCGGCGACTTCACGACGGGGGCGGCCGACGACATCTCGCGCGCCACCCAGACGGCGCGCAACATGGTCACCCAGTACGGCATGAGCGCGACGCTCGGGCCGATGACCTTCGGGCAGAAGGACTCGCAGCCGTTCCTCGGCAAGGAGTTCGGGCACGCGCCCGACTACTCGGCCGAGGTGGCGTTCGAGATCGACCGCGAGGTGCGGGCCCTGATCGACGAGGCACATGACGAGGCCCTCGAGGTGCTCGTCGCCAACCGCGAGGTGCTCGAGGAGCTGGCCGACGCGCTCATGGAGCGCGAGACGGTCGAGCGCGACGAGCTCGCCGCGGTCCTTGCGAAGGTCGACAAGCGGCCGTCGCGCAAGATCCAGCCGCTCATGAACGGCGGCGGCAGCCCGGTGTCGGGTCAGGCGGTGGTGAGCCAGCTGCGACGGGCCGAGCAGCCGGCGGCTATGGCGCGCGCCGCCCGCGCGCAGCAGCGCCCCTCGTCGACCCAGTCTGACTGAGGCACCACGACTGACTGACGGAGCGGGGCGATGACCGACTCGGCGACGGGCGCCGGGATAAGGCGCCCGCCGGTGCTCGACGCCGACTCCCGCGTCCGGGCGGCGACCAGCCTCGTGCCAAGCGGGGGATTCGACCACGACAAGATCCGCGCGGGTGTGCGGCTCCTCCTCGAGGGGCTCGGCATCGACGGCGACGCAGTTGGCGTGCGCGACACCCCCGAGCGCGTCGCGCGGATGTGCGACGAGATCTTCGCGGGCCTGCTCGTCGATCCGGCCGACGTGCTCGACGTCGTGTTCGAGGAAGGCCACGACGAGATCGTCATGGTCCGCGACATCCCGCTGGCGAGCGTCTGCGAGCATCACCTCGTGCCGTTCGTCGGCAAGGCCCACGTCGGCTACCTGCCCAACGTGAGCGGCCAGGTGACCGGGATCAGCAAGCTGGCCCGGCTTGTCGACCTCGTGGCGAAGCGCCCCAACCTCCAGGAGCGCCTCGGCAACACCATCGCCGACACGCTCGAGAAGGCCCTTGCCCCACGCGGCGTCTTCGTCATGATCGAGGCGGAGCACACCTGCATGACCATGCGGGGAGTCCGCAAGCCGGGGGCGATGACCGTGACGAGCGCCGTGCGCGGCCTCATGCGCGACGACCCGCGCACGCGAGCGGAGGTTCTCCAGCTCGTGGCCATGGGCGGCGGTCGGTGAGACCTCTGGTCCGCGTCGTCGACGCGGGCCTCGGCGCGGGCGCGCACGTCCGCGTCGTCGTCAGCCGCGTGAGCGACCCCGCGCGACTGCGCTCCACGTGGGCCTCGTCGGGCGCGACGGTCGAGGATGTCGGGGGGCGACTGCACGCCACCACGACTGTGGAGGCGCTGGCCCGCGCCGCGGGTCGCACCTTCGAAGCCGACGAGGCGGGTGCGCTCGACCGGTCGCTCCGGGAAGCGGTGGCCGCCTGGGCCGGGCCCGCCCGCGAGGTTCCCCTGCCGAAGGGGGCGCTGCCGACGGGCCGGCGACCCCTCGTCATGGGCGTCGTGAACGTCACGCCTGACTCCTTCTCCGACGGCGGCAAGCTCTACGGCTCGGGGCGGCCTCATCCGGACACCGCGCGCGACCACGCGCGCCGGCTGCTCACCGAGGGCGCCGACGTCATAGACGTGGGGGGCGAGTCCACCCGCCCCGGTGCGCAGCCCGTAAGCGAGCACGAGGAGCTCCAGCGCGTGCTGCCCGTCATCGAGAGCCTCGACGGTGGCGCGGTCGTGAGCATCGACACGACGAAGCCGGCGGTCGCCCGCGCCGCGGTCAACGCGGGCGCGGTGATCGTGAACGACGTGTCCGGCGCGACGAACCCGGAGCTGCTCGAGGTCGTCGCCGACACCGGAGCGGCGTACGTCCTCATGCACGCCCGGGGGGCCCCCCGCGACATGCAGTCGAGGGCCCGGTACGACGACGTGGTCGCCGAGGTTTACGAGTACCTCACCGACGGCCTCCTGCGCTGCGCCGAGGCCGGCATCTACACCCAGCGCATCCTGGTCGACCCGGGGCTCGGCTTCGCGAAGACCGCCGAGCACAACGTCGCCCTGCTCCGGGCGCTGCGCCAGTTCCGGGGCCTCGGCCGGCCTGTGGTCATCGGGGCGAGCCGCAAGAGCTTCCTCGGCGAGCTCCTCGATGGCGCGGACGCCGCGGGCCGCCTCGAGGCAAGCCTCGCGTGCGCGGTGGTCGCCGTGGAGGCCGGTGCGTCGGTGATCCGCGCGCACGACGTCGCGCCGACCGTGCGGGCCACCCGCGTGGCGCAGGCGATCAGCCGGCGGGTGGACGACTGGCGGTGACCCCCGCGCCGGGGTCCCTCGAGGCCGCGAACGACGCGTTCTACGCCGCCTTCGAGTCGCTCGACCTCGACCGCATGGACGTGCTGTGGGACCACGGCGAAGACGTCTTCTGCGTCCACCCGGGCAGCGAGCTCATCGCCGGCTGGGGGCCGGTGCGCCGGTCGTGGGCGGCGATCTTCTCCGCCACCGACTATCTTCAGTTCATCGTCACGGATGTGCGCGCGCGGGTCGAGACGGGGGTCCTCTCCTGCGTGGAGAACATCCTCACCCCCGGCCCGGACGAGGGCGGGCGCGGCTTCGGGGCCGGCCGGGCGGTGGCGACGAACGTCTTCTCGTGGCGCGAGGGGCACTGGCGGATGACCGCGCACCACGCGTCGCCGATCCTGCGCCCCGCCGCGTCGTAGGCGACGGAAGTGCACCCGCCACGCAAGGACGACGTCGGCGCCGAGGCCTTCTTCGCGCTCGACCTGCGGGTCGGACGGGTCACCGCTGTGGAGGAGTTCCCGCAGGCACGCAAGCCCGCATGCAAGCTCACGGTGGACTTCGGGCCCGCGGTCGGCAGCCTGCGCACGAGCGCGCAGGTCACCAACTACAGCGCCGAGGAACTGACGGGGCGGCTCGTCGTCGGCGCGATCAACCTGGGCCGCAAGACGATCGCGGGGTTCCGCAGCGAGTTCCTCGTCCTCGGGGCGATCCAAGCCGACGGGACGGTCCGCCTGCTCCAGGTGGAGGACGGCGTGGAGCCCGGCGCGCCGATCGCCTGACGTCGCTTCGGGCACAGCCACCGCCGCCCTCCGGGGGGCGCTGCGCTCGGGAGAAGCCCCCCGGGCGGCGGTGGCCCGTCGCCGGTGTGGGGGCCGGCGCCTCGCGGATATGCTGCGCAAGGCCATGGACCGCATCGAGATCTCCGGCCTTCGCGCGTTCGGCCGCCACGGCGTGCACCCCGAGGAGCGGGAGCACGGCCAGACGTTCGAAGTCGACCTCGTCGTCGAGTGCGACCTGTCGGCCGCTGCCGTGTCCGACAGCCTGGTGGACACCGTCGACTACGACGCGCTAGCACGCCGGGTCGCCGAGGGGGTCACAACGACCCGTTTCGCACTGCTCGAGGCGCTCGCGGCCCACCTCGCCGGCGTCGTCCTGGCCGAGCCTGCCGTGTCCGCGGTCGAGGTGCGCGTCTCGAAGCCGGACCTTGTCCTGCCCGTGGAGGTGGGCGACGTGTCCGTCGTGCTGCGCCGCGCGCGGTCGGGGGCGCCGGGGCCCCCGTGAGCGCGGTCATCCCGCCGATCGGCCACGAGGAGGTCGCCTACATCGGCCTGGGCAGCAACCTCGGCGACCGCCTCGACCACCTCCAGCGGGCCGTCGAGCGCCTGCACGCCGACGCGCGAACGGCCGTCGTCGCCGTCTCGAGCGTCTACCAGACCGACCCCGTCGCTGGTCCCGAGGACCAGGAGCCCTACCTCAACATCGCGGTGCGCGTCGCCACGCGCCGCTCGCCGGCGCGGCTGCTGCGCCTGTGCCACGACGTCGAGGCGGCAGGGGGCCGCACGCGGGGCGTCCGCTGGGGGCCGCGGACCATCGACGTCGACATCCTGCTCTACGGTCCGCGCACGGTCGTCACGCGAAGCCTCGAGATCCCCCACCCGCGCCTGACCGAGCGCGCGTTCGCGCTCGTGCCGCTCATCGAGGTCGCGCCCGGCGAGGCGCTCCCCGACGGCACGACCCTCACGACCGCGCTCGCGCGTCTCGCGCCGATCACCGGCGTGACGATGGTCGGGAGCCAGGTCCGCACCCCGTGAAGCGCACCGCCATCATCGGACCCGGCCGGGTGGGGACCGCGCTCGGCATCGCGCTCGACCGCGCCGGCTACGACGTCGCGGCGGTCGCCGGACGCGGCGCCCCCAGCCTCGCCGGGTTCCGCCGGCGGCTGCCCGGCGCCGCCGCCATGCCCGCCGCGGAGGCTGCCCGGACCGCGGAGCTCGTGCTCGTCTGCGTGCCCGACGACGCGCTCGGCGACCTCGTCCGCGGCGTGGCCGCCGCCGACGGCGTGGCGGAGGGCAGCCGCTGGGTCCATGTGGCCGGCGGTCACGGCACGGACGTCCTGCGCCCCGCCCGGCTCGCCGGCGCGCGGGTCGCCGCCTGCCACCCGGCCCAGACCTTCCCCGACCCCGACGCCGGCGCTGCGCGCCTCCCCGGGACCTCCTGGGCGGTGACCGCCGAACCGGCGGACCTCGGCTGGGCGCGGGTGCTCGTCACCGACCTCGGCGGCAGTCCGATGACCCTGCCGCCCGACGCCCGAACGCTCTACCACACCGGCCTGGTGATCGGCGCGAACGCCACGTCCACCGTCGTGACGCTGGCCCGCGAGCTGCTGCTCGGGGCGGGCGTGTCGGACCCCGCCGCCTTCCTCGGGCCCCTTGCCACCACGGCGGCGGCCAACGCCGCCGAGCGGGGTGCCGGGGCCCTCACCGGCCCGGTCCGCCGGGGCGACGCCGCGACGGTCGCTCGCCAGGTGGACGAGCTGCGCACCGCCATGCCCGAGGCGGTCGACGCCTACCTCGAGCTCGCCCGCCTAGCCCTGCGCCACGCCCGGCGCGCCGGCCTCGACGACGATGCCGCCGCCGCGGTCGCCCGCGTCCTCGGGCGGGCCCGCGAGGAGGGCCGGTGAGAGCGGTCCGCACGGTCGGCGCGCTGCGGGCCGCTCTGGCGCCGCAACGGCGGGCGGGGGCGCGCGTGGGCCTGGTTCCCACCATGGGCGCGCTCCACGACGGCCACGTCCGGCTCGTGTCCCGCATGGTCGGGGAGTGCGACGTCGCGGTCGTGAGCATCTTCGTCAACCCGCTCCAGTTCGCCCCGGGGGAGGACTTTGCGACCTACCCCCGTGACCTCGACGCCGACGTCGCGCTGCTCGACCGCCTCGGCGTGGACGTCGTGTTCTGCCCCGAAGCCGACTTCGCCCCCGCCTTGGTCACCGTGCGCGTCGGCGCGCTGGGGGGCGTGCTCGACGGGGTGAGCCGCCCCGGCCACTTCGACGGGGTGGCGACGATCGTGACGAAGCTGCTCAACGCCGTGCAGCCGCAACGCGCCTACTTCGGCGAGAAGGACTACCAGCAGCTCGTCGTGTTGCGGGCGGTGGCGACCGACCTCGCGGTCCCCGTGGAGATCGTCACCTGCCCGACCGTGCGGGACGCCGACGGCCTGGCCCTGTCGAGCCGCAACGCCTATCTGTCCCCCTCCCAGCGGGCGGCCGCCGTGGCGCTGCCGGAATCGCTGCGCCACGTCGCCGGGTCGTGGGCAGGTGACGCCGACGCGGCCCGCGACGCCCTGCGCCGTAGACTGGAGCGCGCGCCCGGTGTCCGCCTCGACTACGCGGAGGTCTGCGACCCCGAGACCCTCGAACCGTTGGAGGGCGTCGTGGAGGGCCCGGCGCAGGCGCTCGTCGCCGCCTACGTGGGTACGACGCGCCTCATCGACAACATCCGGTTGGAGCCTCGACCGGTCGAGCGGCACAGGAGCTCGGCCGAGGACTGACACGGGAAAGTAGCGACACGCATGTTCCGCACCCTCATGAAGTCCAAGCTGCACCGCGCCACCGTCACCGGCGCCGACCTGCACTACGTGGGGTCGATCACGCTCGATCCCGACCTCATGGACGCGGCCGACCTCCTCGACCACGAGCGGGTGCAGGTCGTCGACATCGACAACGGCGCGCGGCTGGAGACCTACGTGATCGCCGGCGAGCGCGGCTCCGGCGAGGTGTGCCTGAACGGGGCCGCCGCACGGCTCGTCCAGCCCGGCGACAGGGTCATCGTGATCTCCTACGCCACCTACACCGAGGCCGAGGCGCGAGCGCACGTCCCGACCGTCGTGTACTGCGACGACGGCAACCGCCCGCTGCGCGGCGCCGCGGAGCAGGCCCGCACGACCGTCGAGGACGCCCTGGCGGCGTCATGACCCACCTGCTGGAGGACGTCGTCGCGATCGCGCTCGCCGAGGACCTCGGCCACGGCGGCGACCGCACCTCGTCGGCCACGGTGGCGGCCGACGCCACGGCGCGCGCCGCGTTCGTCGCGCGAAAGGCGGGCGTCGTCGCCGGCCTCGCCGCCGCCGCCGCCGTCTTCGCCGCCGTCGATGCGACGGTGCGGTTCACCCCGCGCGTGACCGACGGCGCGCACGTCGAGGCCGGCGCCACGATCGCCTGCGTGTCCGGCCGCACCCGGTCGCTGCTGGCGGGGGAGCGCACCGCCCTCAACCTCCTGTCGCACCTGTCGGGGGTCGCGACGATCACCGCCCGCTACGTCGAGGCGGTGGCGGGCACGGGCTGCGTCGTGCGTGACACGCGCAAGACGCTGCCGGGGCTGCGCGCGCTGCAGAAGGCGGCGGTGACCGCCGGCGGGGGGGCAAACCATCGCAGCGGTCTCCACGACGCGTTGCTCGTCAAGGACAACCACGCCGTCGCGGTCGGCGGTGTCGGCGTCGCGACGAAGGCCGCGCTGGCGGGCGCGGACGGCCGGCCCGTGCAGGTCGAGGTGGACGACCTCGACGAGCTCGACGAGGCGCTCGTCGCCGGGGCCCGCGCCGTGCTCCTCGACAACTTCGGGCTCGACGACCTGCGGCGGGCGGTCGCCCGCGCCCGCGGGGAGCCCGAGCACGTGTTCGTCGAGGCGAGCGGCGGGATCGACCTCGACACGGTGCGCGGGGTCGCCGGGACCGGTGTGGACGCGGTGGCCGTCGGGGCCCTCACCCACTCGCCGCGGGCGCTCGACATCGGCCTCGACGTGGTACCCGGCGGGAAGCGCTGACGTGCTGCTCGCCGTCGACGTGGGCAACTCCCAGACCGTGATCGGCGTGTTCAGCGGCGACGAGCTCGTCGAGCACTGGCGAATCTCGACCGAGGCGCACCGCACCCCCGACGAGCTGGCGCTGCTCTTCGGCGGCCTCATGTCGTTCGCCGACCTGTCCTTCTCGAAGAACGTCCACGGCGTCGTCGCGTGCTCGGTCGTGCCCGTCGTCACCGAGATGCTGCGGGTCATGACGCACAAGTACTTTCACTTCCTGCCGGTCTTCGTCGGTCCCGGTGTGCGCACCGGCATGGCCGTGGTCGTCGACAACCCCCGGGAGGTGGGCGCCGACCGGCTCGTCAACGCGCTCGCGGCCTACGAGTTCCACGGCGGCCCGGGCGTCGTGGTCGACTTCGGCACCGCGACGAGCTTCGACGTCTACACGGGCAAGGGCGAGTTCATCGGCGGCGCCATCGCGCCCGGGGTCGCCACCTCCCTCGCCGCGCTGTCGGCCAAGGGCGCGCAGCTTCCGCGCATCGAGCTCGTCGAACCCGCCCGCACGGTGGGCCGCAGCACGGTGGAGGCGATGCGGGTGGGGGCCGTGTACGGCTTTGCGGGCGCCGTCGACCGCATCGTCGAGGAGCTCGCCGCGGAGCTCGACGCGGACCCCGTCGTGATCGCCACCGGCGGGCTCGCGCCGCCGATCGTGCGGGCCTGCCGCACCATCGACCACCACGACCCCTGGCTCACCCTGCGCGGCCTGCAGATCATTTGGGACCGCAACACCTGAGCCGGCCCGTTCGCGTACCCTCGCGACCGATGATCGCTCCACGACTTCGCGCCGTCTGCGACCTCCAGATGCCCGCCGCCCGCGAGAACGCCGGGCTCCACGAGTACGACGGGCGGGTGGCCGACCTGTCGCCCGACGGCGTGAAGGCCTGTCTCGCCGGCCTCGGCGGTCCGCCCCTCGACGACGCCCACGACGAGGCGCACCTCACCGCGTTCGAAGGCTACCTGCGCGTCGTCTTCGACGAGCTCGCCCTCCACCGGCGCAACCCCCGCCTGCTGCTCGCCAACCTCGACGTCTCGTCCTACGCGCGCGAGTACGCCCCCGCCCACGAGCGTGCCGAAGCGCTGCGCCGCCACGTCGCGGGGTGGCCCGACGCGATCGACGCGGGACTCGATTCGCTCGACGCGGTGCCGGCCCCGACCGCCGCGGCGCTCCTGCCCTCCGCGCGCGGGCTCGCGGAGCCCCTCGGCACGGGCACGCCGGAGGAGGCGGCCGCCCACGCCGCGCACGGGCGCTTCGTCGCCCACCTCGAGCGGGCGGCGGCGAGCGGCGACCCCGACCCCGCCCTCGGCGGGCGCCCGCTGGCGCGGCTGCTCGGCGCGCCCGAGGCGATGGCGGTGACCCTCGACGACCTGCTCGCGCGGGCCGAGCGCGAGCGCGAGCGCCTCGACGCGCTCCTCACCGACGCGTGCGGTCGCGTCCTGCCCGGGGTCGGCGTCCGCGCGGCGATGCGACAGCTGACGAGCGACCACCCCGACGCCGGCGGGGTCCTCGACGCGGCGACGGACCTCACCGACGAGGTGCTCGCCTTCACCGCGGAGCGCGGCCTCGTCGGTCACGTCACCGAGGGCGTCGTGCGCGTCGCACCGAGCCCGCCCTCCCGCCGCTGGGCGACCGCGATGATCTCGTGGGCGGCGCCGTTCGAGCCCGACGGGCCCTCCTTCTACCTCATCACCCCGCCCGACCCCTCCTGGACCCCCGAACGCCAGGACGGCTGGCTCGCCGCGTTCAGCCACACGAGCCTGCCGGCCACGACCGCTCACGAGGTCGCACCGGGCCACTTCACCCACAGCCGCATGCTCCGCGAGGCCCCCGGGGACGTCCGCAAGGCGCTGCACTCCCCGGCGTTCGTCGAGGGCTGGGCCCACTACGGCGAGGAGCTGCTCGTCGAGGAGGGCTTTCGCGCCGAGGACCCCCGCTACGCCGCAGGGGTGGCGATGAAGGCCCTGCTGCGCGTCGTGCGCCTCATCGTGTCGATCGGCGTCCACTCCCGGGCCATGGGTCTCGACGAGGCGGTCCGCCTGTTCGAGCGCCACGCGCACCTGCGCGCGCCCGCCGCGGAGGCCGAGGCCAACCGCGCGACCTTCGATCCCACCTACGGTCGCTACACCTGGGGCAAGCTCGTCATCCGCGACCTGCGGGACGAGGCCCGCAGGCGGTGGGGCGCGGGCTTCTCCCTCGCCCGGTTCCACCGGGCCCTGCTCGACCTCGGCGCGCCGCCCCTTGGCCTCGCCCGTGCGGCGCTCGACGACGCACCGTTCGTCTAGTCTCGCGCTCCATGGCCGAAGACCGCGAGAGCCGCCTCGACGCGCTCGTCGCCGACCGGCGGGCGACCGTGGAACGGCTCCGTGCGCAGGGGGTCGACCCCTACCCGGTCGGGGCGCGGGTCACCTCGTCGCCCGCCGCGGTGCGCGCCCGCTGGGACGGAAGGCTCCAGCCTGGCGAGGAGACCGGCGAGCAGGTAAGCGTCGCCGGCCGTCTCGTGCTGCGTCGCGGCCACGGCAGGCTCGCCTTCCTCGTCCTGCGGGAGGCCGACGCCGACCTGCAGGTCATGGCCGAGCTCTCGGCCCTCGGGGAGGAGGGGATGGCGCTCGTCGACCTCCTCGACATCGGCGACTGGGTGGCCGTGACCGGCGAGGTCATCGTCACCCGCCGCGGCGAGCTGTCGGTCAAGGCCAGCACGGTCACGCTCATCGCCAAGGCGCTGCGCCCCCTGCCCGACAAGTGGCACGGCCTCACCGACACCGACACCCGCTACCGGCAGCGCTACGTCGACCTCGTCGTGAACGCCGACGCCCGCCGGGTGTTCGGCATCCGCGCCGCGGCGGTCGGCGCCCTGCGCGCGGAGCTCACGGAGCGCGGCTACGTCGAGGTCGAGACCCCGGTGCTGCACCCCATTCCCGGCGGGGCCGCCGCGCGCCCGTTCGTAACCCGCCACGAGGCCCTCGACCTCGACCTCTACCTGCGTGTGGCGCCCGAGCTGTACCTCAAGCGCCTCGTCGTCGGGGGGATGCCCCGCGTGTTCGAGATCGGTCGCGTGTTCCGCAACGAGGGGCTCTCCCCGCGCCACAACCCGGAGTTCACGATCCTCGAGTCCTACGAGGCCTACGCGGACTACCACGACGTCATGGACCTCACGCAGGGGCTGCTCCAGCGCGCGGCCCGCGACGCGGTCGGCACCCTCGCGCTCGTCTACGACGGGCGCAGGGTCGACCTCGGCGGACGGTGGCCCCGCCGGGCGCTGCTCGACCTCGTCCGAGAGGCCACGAAGCGCGACGACCTGTCCTACACCACGCCGGTCGGCGAGCTGCGCGACCTCTGCGCGGCCTCGGGGGTGCGGACGGAGGGCGCCTGGGGGCCGGGCAAGCTCGTCCTCGAGCTCTACGAGAAGCTCGTCGAGCACACCCTGTGGGACCCGACGTTCGTCGTCGACTACCCCGTCGAGGTGTCGCCCCTCGCCCGCCGCCACCGCGAGGACCCGGCGGTGACCGAGCGTTTCGAGCTCATCGTCGCGGGGCGGGAGATGGCGAACGCGTTCAGCGAGCTCACCGACCCCGACGACCAGCGCGCGCGCCTGGAGGCGCAGGCGCGGGCAAAGGCGGCCGGGGACCCCGAAGCCATGGTGGTCGACGAGGACTACCTGCGCGCCATGGAGTACGGCATGCCGCCGATGGGCGGGCTCGGGCTCGGCGTCGACCGGCTCGTCATGCTGCTCGCAGACGTGCACAGCATCCGCGAAGTGATCCTGTTCCCCACCCTGAGGCCGGAGTAGCGCCTCCGGTGTGCGAGGATGCCTCCGCACGAAGGAGGCAGCGATGTTCGAGCGGTTCACCGACGCGGCCAGGCTGGCGGTCGTGAAGGCCCAGGAGGAGGCGCGGCTGCTCCACCACGACGCCGTCGGGCCCGAGCACCTGCTCCTGGGTTTGCTCCAGGACGAGCAGGCGTCCTCGTCGCTGTTCGCGACGTTCGTCTCGGCGCCGGCCGTCCGGGAGCACGTCGAGGCGACCCTCGGCCGCGGCGCCGGGTCCCCCCCGGACACGCTGCCGTTCGCCCCGCAGGCCAAGGCGATCCTCGAGGGGGCGACGGCCGCCTCGCGCAGGCTCGGCCACCAGCACACCGACAGCGCCCACCTCGTGATCGCGCTGCTGCGTGAGGAGGGAAACCGGGCCAGCGAGGCCCTCGTCGCGCTCGGCGTCGACCTGACCGCGCTGCAGGAGGCCGCCATGGCCGCGGTCGGTGTGGCCGCGACGGTCCCCGGCTACCGCACCTGGGTCGGGGGGGACCCGCTCCACGAGCGCGTCGTGCGGGCCCGCGCGCGCGCCCAGGCGGAGCGCGATCCCGTCCACGAGGGAGGCCCTGGCGGCTGGGAGGTCCTCCTGCGCTCCACCGGCGCGACGCTGCGGGCCCTCGCAGCCGCCCGCCGCCACGCCGCCGACGCGCTGCGCGGGGAGCTCGCGACGATCGACCTCGTCGTCGGGGTGCTCGCCGTCGACGACCCCGCCGTGCGCGACGCCCTCGCAGCCGCCGGGGCCAGCGATCCCCGCCCCCACGACCTCGTGCCCGGGTACCGCGAGACGACCACCCTCGACGAGTCCGTCGTCGGCGTGTCCGGCGCCGCGAAGCGGACCTGCCGCATGGCCGCGCGCCTGGCCGCGAACGCCGAGACGTGTATCAGCCCGGCCCACCTGCTCCTCGCCGCGCTCGAGTCCCTGGGGCCGGTGCGGGCGGCTGTCGCCGCCGAGCGGCTGGGCGCCGACGAGGCCGCACTGCGCCAGGCGCTGCTACGCCTGACGGTGACGGCCCCCACCGACCCGGCGATCCCCGGGTCGGCGAGCTGAGGAGGCGCGCATGTTCGAGCGGTTCACCGACCGGGCGCGGCGGGTTCTCGTCTTCGCGGAGGAGGAGGCCGCCCGCCTCGCCCACGACCACGTCGGCACCGAGCACCTGCTGCTCGGCCTCGCGCGGGAGGGCGACGGGGTCGCGGCCACGGTCCTCGCCGCGCTTGGCATGACGCTGGCTGACCTCCGCACCCGCGTGGACGCCGTCGCGGGACGGGGGGAGGCCGGCGCGGGGGTGGAGGAGCGCTCGTACTCCTCCCCGGCCAAGCACGCCCTGGAGACCGCGCTGCGCGAGGCGCAGGGCCTCGGGGACGACTACATCGGCACCGAGCACGTCCTGCTCGGTCTCGCGCGCGAGGGCGAGGGCACCGCGGCCCGGGTGCTGCGCGACCTCGGGCACGGCCTCGCGAGCATCCGCAGCCAGGTCATCAGGACCCGCAGCGGTCAGCCGAGGGCGGGCTCGGACGCGGGCTTCGATCCGGGGGAGGGCCAGCGCGCCTGGGAGGAGGCCGGCTGGACGTTCCTGGCAAGCGGGGCGGAGACGAGCTGGCGCGCCCTGAGCCTCGCCCGAGAGGAGGCCGCCGGTGGCGGGCACACGACCGTGGAGGTGGGCGACCTCGTCCTCGGGATCCTGCGTGCGGGCGACGAGCAGGTCACGGGGGCCCTGCGCGCTGCAGGGGGGGTCTCCCCCGCCGACGGCGCACCGCAGGCGCCGGAGGACCCGCCGCCCCTGGCGCTGTCGGTGCAGGCGAGGGACGCCTGCCTCGAGGCGCTCCAAGGGGTCTGGGACGGCGCCGGGTTCGTCCGGCCGGGTCACCTGCTGCTCGGCTGCCTGCACGTCGTCGACAGGGAGGGCAGGGACGCGCTGCAGGCCCGCCTCGGCGTCGACGTCGACCGGCTCGTGGCGCACGTGCGGCGGGCCGTCGACGGCGGCGCCGGGTGACCGGCAGACCACGTTCCGTGCCCGAGGCAGGCCCGCGGACGCCCTGAACGATGCCGGGACCGGCGGCAACGGCTATCCTTGTGCCCCGGTGCACGACTGCGATGACGCCACCGCCCGCCCCCTGAGAGGCGTGAAGCGCAAGCGATCAGGGAACATCCGGCGGTCGCACGGCGTTCGCACCATTTCGTTTGCCGGGCCCCGAGGGCGGCTGGCCCCGGAGAGATTCGGGAGGCATCCAGCCAGTCGCCACACCGGCCGATGCTAGAGTTCAGGTAGACGCACCCGACGAGGGGGCAGTGCGATGTTCGAGCGGTTCACCGACCGGGCCCGGCGAGTGGTGGTCCTCGCCCAAGAAGAAGCCCGCATGCTCAACCACAACTACATCGGCACCGAGCACATCCTGCTCGGGCTGATCCACGAGGGCGAGGGCGTTGCGGCGAAGGCGCTCGAATCGCTCGGGATCTCCCTGGAGGGCGTGCGCGAGCAGGTCGAGGAGATCATCGGCCAGGGCCAGACGGCGCCGGCCGGCCACATCCCCTTCACCCCGCGGGCGAAGAAGGTCCTCGAGCTCTCCTTGCGGGAGGCGCTGCAGCTCGGCCACAACTACATCGGCACTGAGCACATCCTCCTCGGCCTCATCCGCGAGGGCGAGGGTGTCGCGGCCCAGGTCCTGCAGAAGCTCGGCGCGGACCTGTCGCGCGTGCGGACGCAGGTCATCCAGCTGCTGTCGGGCTACGCCGGCGGTGAGCCGGGCGCCGGTCCGCAGAAGGCGGGCGTGTCCGGCGGCTCCGCCGACGACCCGAAGGGGTCGCCCGTCCTCGACCAGTTCGGGCGCAACCTCACCCAGTTCGCCCGCGAGGGCAAGCTCGACCCTGTCATCGGCCGTCAGCGCGAGGGCGAGCGGGTCATGCAGGTGCTGAGCCGGCGCACGAAGAACAACCCCGTGCTCATCGGCGAGCCCGGCGTCGGCAAGACCGCGATCGTCGAGGGCCTCGCCCAGATGATCACCGCGGGCAACGTGCCGGAGACGCTCAAGGACAAGCAGCTCTACACCCTCGACCTCGGCGCGCTCGTGGCGGGCAGCCGCTACCGCGGCGACTTCGAGGAGCGCCTGAAGAAGGTGCTGAAGGAGATCACGACCCGGGGCGACATCATCCTGTTCATCGACGAGCTCCACACCCTCGTCGGGGCAGGGGCCGCCGAGGGCGCCATCGACGCGGCGAGCATCCTGAAGCCGATGCTCGCGCGTGGCGAGCTGCAGACCATCGGCGCGACGACGATCGACGAGTACCGCAAGCACCTGGAGAAGGACGCCGCGCTCGAGCGCCGCTTCCAGCCGATCCAGGTCGAGGAGCCGACCGTCGCGCACACGATCGAGATCCTCAAGGGTCTGCGCGACCGCTACGAGGCCCACCACCGCGTGACGATCACCGACGATGCCCTCGTCGCCGCCGGCAACCTCGCCGACCGCTACATCTCCGACCGCTACCTGCCGGACAAGGCGATCGACCTCATCGACGAGGCCGGCTCCCGCCTGCGCATCCGCCGCCTCACGGCCCCGCCGGACCTCCAGGACCTCGAGGAGGAGGCGCAGCGGATCCGCAAGGCCAAGGAGTCCGCGATCGACGAGCAGGACTTCGAGAAGGCGGCGGCACTGCGCGACCAGGAGAAGAAGGTCCTCGAGCGCAAGGCGGGTCGCGAGCGCGAGTGGAAGTCCGACGGCATGGACACCGTCCTCACCCTCGACGAGGAGGACATCGCCGAGGTGCTGTCCAACTGGACCGGCATCCCGGTGTTCAAGCTCACCGAGGAGGAGACCGCCAAGCTGCTGCGCATGGAGGCGGAGCTCCACAAGCGCGTCGTCGGCCAGGAAGAGGCGATCGCTGCGGTCTCGAAGTCCATCCGGCGCACCCGGGCGGGCCTCAAGGACCCGAAGCGCCCGTCCGGCTCCTTCATCTTCCTCGGGCCCTCCGGCGTCGGGAAGACCGAGCTCGCGAAGACCCTCGCCGAGTTTCTGTTCGGCGACGAGAACTCCCTCGTGCACCTCGACATGTCCGAGTACATGGAGAAGCACACCGTGTCGCGGCTGATCGGGTCCCCGCCCGGCTACGTCGGCTACGAGGAGGGCGGTCAGCTCACCGAGGCGGTGCGCCGCAAGCCGTTCAGCGTCGTGCTGTTCGACGAGGTGGAGAAGGCCCACCCCGACGTGTTCAACGCGCTGCTGCAGATCCTCGAGGACGGTCGCCTGACCGATGCGCACGGCAAGGAGGTCGACTTCAAGAACACCGTGCTCATCATGACCTCGAACCTCGGCACCCGGAACCTCGGGCAGCAGGCCCTCGGGTTCGCCGCCGCCGCGGACGAGAAGGACACCTACCAGCGGATGAAGGACCAGGTGGACGAGGAGCTCAAGCGCCACTTCCGCCCCGAGTTCCTCAACCGCATCGACGAGGTCATCGTCTTCCACCAGCTCACCCGCGAAGAGGTCAAGTCGATCGTCGACCTCATGATGAAGCGCGTGAAGAACCAGCTGCGGTCCAAGGACCTCGACCTGGAGCTCACCGAGGACGCGAAGGCGTGGCTTTCGGAGAAGGGCTACGACGCCCAGCTCGGCGCCCGGCCGCTCCGCCGCACGATCCAGCGCTACATCGAGGATGCGATGAGCGAGAAGATCCTGCACGGCGACTTCACCGCCGGGCAGCTCGTCGTCGTCGACGTGGAGGACGACGAGATCGTCTTCCGGGCGGTCGACGCGCCGCCGGACTCCCCGCCCGTCGAGCTGGCCCGATCCTCGGGCACCGAAGGTCAGGGCTCTTCCTGAGCGCGACAAAGGGATAAGATCTCGGGACGAGCTTCCCCGCCACCGACGGGACCGCGGCGCCAAGAGCCGACGGAACCAGCGGGAGGAGCAGCACCCGATAGCGGGCCCGGTGCGACAAGAGCGCCGGGCCCTTCGCTATGCCCCGGACGGTAGGCACCGCGGGCACTTTCCCGGTCGCGCATGCGTCGGCGCGGACACTTTGCCGAGCTCCCCGGTGGGTAACCGTCCGCGATAGGCGCTGGCGGTGCAGTGAAGTGTCCGCGATAGCCCTAGCCTGTGTCGCCAATGCGCCTTGTGATCGCCCGCTGCGCCGTCGACTATGCGGGACGCCTCTCCGCGCACCTGCCGCCGGCGGTGCGGCTGATCATGGTGAAGGCCGACGGGTGCGTGGCGGTGCACGCCGACGGGGGCGCGTACAAGCCCCTGAACTGGATGAACGCCCCGAACACGCTCGTCGAGGAGCCGGGGTCCTGGACGGTCGCCAACCCGAAGGGCGAGACCCTCGTCATCACGCTCGAGGAGGTGCTGTCTGACGTCACCTGCCACCTCGGTGAGGATCCCGGTCTGAAGAAGGACGGCGTCGAGGCGCACCTGCAGGAGCTGCTCGCGAGCCACCCCACCGCCCTGGGGGCCGACCTCACGCTCGTCCGCCGCGAGTACCCCACCGACCTGGGGCCGGTCGACCTGCTCTGCCGCGACGCCGACGGCAACGCCGTCGCGGTCGAGATCAAGCGTCGTGGCGAGATCGACGGCGTCGAGCAGCTGAGCCGCTACCTCGAGCGCCTCGAACGCGACCCGCTGCTCCGTCCCGTGCGGGGACTGCTCGCGGCGCAGCAGATCAAGCCCCAGGCCCGCGTGCTCGCGCACTCGCGCGGCATCGGGTGCGTCGAGGTGGACTACGACGCCCTGCGGGGCCTCGAATCCGACGAGCTCCGGCTCTTCTAGCTGGGGACGACGGCGTAGCGGGTGTAGAGCTCGCTGTCCTGCTCGTAGAGGCCGATCAGCTCGAGGTCGCCGGGACGTGCGAGGTTGCCGAGGATGCGCGGCCCGCGACCGATGAGGCGGGGGGAGAGGGTCAGGCAGAGCTCATCGACGAGCCCGGCGTCGAACAGCGAGTCGTTGAGGACCGGGCCGCCCTCGCAGAGCAGGGAGGCAAGCCCGAGCTCCTCGCGCAGCGCCGCCACCCCGTGGACGGGGTCGACCGCGTCGTCCCCGGCGACGACGACCCGTCCCGCGCGCTCAGCCGCGCGCCGCCGGTCGGCGGGGGCCGCGCTGCAGGTCAGGACGACCGTGGCCACCTCGGCCTCGGTGAACATCGGCGTGGTGAAGTCGATGTCGAGCGAGCGGCTCACCACCACGATCGGCGCCGCACGCGGCCGGCCGTCGGCCACCCGGCGCTCGCGCAGTCGCGCGGACAGGCGGTGGGGGCCGTAGCCCTCGACCCGGACGGTCCCCGCCCCGACCAGGATCGCATCGGCGAGTGCGCGCAACGCGCGGAAGATCTCGTGGTCACCGGTCCCCCCGAGTCGACCGGTGCGCCCCTCCTCGTCGGTTGCGGCGCCGTCGACGCTCGCGACCATGTTCACCCGCAGCAGCGGCGCGTGGGGGTCGCCCGGCCGGTACGCGTCGTACGGGTCGACCTCGTCGAAGGCGGTTGGCAGCAGCTGGCGCATGAAGGGCAACGCTACCCGGTGGGCCGAGGCGGGCTTGCGGGGGCCCCCTGCCTCTGCCAGCCTCCCGACCATGACCTCGTCCCCGTCCGACAGCGGCGTCGTCGTCCTCGAGGGCCGCCCGCTCCGGTTTCAGCGCCTGCTCCAGGCCTGGCACCACTCCGAGAGCCGCCCGCTGCCCTGGCGCGACACGCACGATCCCTACCGCATCCTCGTAAGCGAGATCATGCTCCAGCAGACGCAGGTGGACCGGGTGGAGCCGGTCTACCACGCGTTCCTGCGCCGTTTCCCCGACATCCAGACCCTCGCGTCTTCTCCCCTCGCCGACGTCGTCCGTGCATGGCAGGGCCTGGGGTACAACCGGCGCGCGGTCAGCCTCCACCGGGCGGCCCGCGCCGTCGTCGAGCGTCACGGCGGTCGCGTCCCCTTCGACCTCCTGAGCCTGCGTGCCCTGCCCGGCGTCGGCGACTACACCGCGCGGGCCGTGCTCGCCTTCGCGTTCGGGCAGGACGTCGGCCCGGTCGACGTGAACGTCGCGCGGGTCCTCGCGCGGGCTGCCGCCGGCCGCGCCCTCAGACGAAGCGAGGTCCAGCACCTCGCGGACACGCTCGTCCCGCCGGGGCAGGCCGCGACGTGGACGGCGGGCCTCATGGACCTCGGCGCCCGCTACTGCACCGCCCGTGCGCCGCGCTGTCCGGCCTGCCCGGTGGCGGCCGCGTGCGCCTGGAGGACCGACGGCGGTCCGGACGCGGGTGGGCTCTGCGACCCCGCAGCGACGACCGCCGTCCGCACCCGCGCCCAGCAGCCCTTCGCCGGCTCGGACCGCTACCACCGGGGACGGCTCGTCGAGACGCTCCGGCGCGGCCCGGTGGAGTGCGACGCGCTCCCCGACGCCGCCGACCTCGACGACACCGGCCGGCTCGCCGCCCTGACCCGTTCCCTGGTCGACGACGGCCTCGCCGAGTGGAACGACGGGTCGTTGCGCCTGCCCACTGACAGCGGAGCCTAAAGCGGGCAGCGAGCGGGGAGACTCCCGCTCGCCATGACGAGCGAGATCTCGCTGCGCGGGGCGCCCGTGCCCCCCGAAGACCCGACCGACCTCACCGTCGAGGACTACAAGGCGGCGCTCGAGTCCACCGTCGAGGAGATCAAGCGCGACGACGTACCCTCGCTCGCGGCCGGGGTGGCGTTCAAGATCTTCCTGTCGCTGTTCCCCGCGCTCCTCGCCGGGGTTGCGGTCTTCAGCATCGTCACCACCCCCGCGGACCTCCTCCGCCTCTTCGGCTACCTCTCCGGGATCCTGCCCGCGGAGGCGCTCAGCCTGCTCGAGGAGCCGCTGGTGAACCTGGCCGAAGGCGGGGGCGCCAGCGCCGGCGGTGTGGCGGCCGCCGGTGTGCTCGCCGGACTGTGGGCGGCCACCTCCGCCGCGGTGACGCTCGTCAAGGCTCTCAGCCGCGCGTACGACGTCGAGGAGAGTCGCAAGTTCGTCGCGCAGCGGCTCGTCGCGCTCGCCATCACCCTCGCGCTCTTCCTCACCATCGTCGGTCTCATCGTGCTCGTCGTCGCGGGCCGGCCGATCCAGGAGGCGCTCGTGCCCCCGCAGTTCGGTGCGGTAGCCGGTGTGCTGCTCGGCATCGCCCGAGTAGCGGTCGCCATCGTCCTGCTCGTGATGCTGTTCGCCTTCGTCTACTGGATCGGGCCGGACCGCGAGCGCCCCGAGTGGGCATGGCTCAGCCCCGGCGCGGTCGTCGGCGTGATCGGGTGGCTCGTGCTGTCGGGCGCCTTCACCCTCTACGTGCGGCTGGCCGGCGACTACGACGCCACGTACGGGGCGCTCGGCGGGGTCATCGTCCTGCTGCTGTGGCTGCAGCTGTCGATGGCCATGCTGCTGATCGGCGCCGAGCTCAACCGCGAGATCGAGCGCATCCACGACATCAAGGCCGCGGTCGCTGAGGGCGCGGGGTTCGCGCTCGCCGAACCCCTGAGCGAGGCGGCCAGCCAGGCGCCCGACCCCGGTGCCAGCCTCGTCTTGCCGGCCGTTCCTCCTCCCGCAGCCGGCGATCCCCCACCCGGGCTCGAGCGGCGGAGCCGGAACGGCGCAGGTGGCGTGGCGCGCGTCGGGATGGCTGCCGCAGCCGTGGTGAGGACCCTGGCGGTGAGCAGGCGCCGCCGGCGTGCGCGCACGCGGTGACGGCCGGGTTCGTGGTCGCGGTCACCCGGGCGGTAGCCTCCGGAGGGCTCACCACCGGCCTCGGCCGCGTGAGTGACCCAACCGCGACGACCTGACCCCCGGAGCGTTCGTGCTGTTCGCCCTGCTGGGCCTCCACGCGCTACTCGCCGTGGTGGCTCCCCTCCTGGCCCGCCGCCTGGGTCGTGGGGTCTTCCTCATGTGCGCTCTGGCCCCGGCGGCCACGACGGCCTACGGGGCGGCGCACGCGCCGGCGGTGCTCGCCGGCGGCGAGCTGCGCGAGACCCTCGCCTGGGCGCCGTCCCTCGGCGTTTCCGGTGACCTGCGCCTCGACGCGTTCGCGCTGCTCATGCTCGCCCTCGTCTCGGGCATCGGCACGCTGATCTTCCTCTACGCCTACGGCTACTTCTCCACCCCCCGCGGGGACCTCGGCAAGTTCGCGGCCACCCTCACCGGCTTCGCCGGCTCCATGCTCGGCCTCGTCCTCGCCGACAACCTCCTCTTCCTGTTCGTCTTCTGGGAGCTCACGTCGATCACGAGCTACCTCCTCATCGGCTTCGAGGACCGCAAGGCCCCCGCGCGGGACGCCGCCCTCCAGGCCCTTCTCACGACCGGTGCCGGCGGTCTGGCGCTGCTCGGCGGTGTCGTGCTCATCGGCGAGGCCGCGGGCACCTACAGCCTGTCGGCGGTGCTCGCCCAACCCCCGAGCGGTCCGCTCGTCACCGCCGGGCTCGTCTGCTGCCTGCTCGGCGCGTTCACGAAGTCCGCGCAGGTGCCGTTCCACACGTGGCTCCCAGGAGCGATGGCCGCGCCGACGCCGGTGAGCGCCTACCTGCACTCCGCCACCATGGTCAAGGCCGGCGTGTACCTCGTCGCTCGCTTCGGTCCGGCCTTCGCCACGGATCCGGCCTGGCGCCCGCTCGTCATCACCGTGGGCGTCCTCACCATGCTCGTCGGCGCCTACCGGGCGCTGCGCCAGCACGACCTCAAGCTGCTGCTCGCCTACGGGACGGTCAGCCAGCTCGGGTTCATGATGGTGCTGTTCGGTGTCGGCACCGCCAAAGCCACCTTCGCTGGCACGGCACTGCTGCTCGCCCACGGCGTGTTCAAGGCCGCGCTGTTCATGGTCGTCGGCATCGTCGACCACGAGGCCCACACCCGCGACCTGCGCCGGCTCAACCGCCTGTACCGCGGGATGCCCGCCACCTTCGCCGTGGCGGCGGTGGCCGCCGCCTCGATGGCGGGCCTGCCTCCGCTGCTCGGCTTCATCTCCAAGGAGGCGGCCTTCGAGGCGTTCGTTCGGGCAGGCTTCGGCCCCCTCGGCGTACCGGCCCTGGTCGGGGTGGTCATCGGCTCGATCCTCACCTTCGCCTACAGCGCCCGGTTCCTGTGGGGGGGCTTCGGGCCCGCGCAGGGCGAGGACCTCGTCGGCCCGCGCGTGCACCGCCCGCCCTGGTACTTCCTCGCACCCGCCGCTGTTCTCGGCCTGCTGACCGTCGCGCTCGGTCTCGTGCCGGAGCCGGCTGACCCGCTCGTGAACCAGGGCGCGGTCGCGCTGGACCCACGGTGGACGCCCGAGGCCCTCGCGCTGTGGCACGGCCCGACGATGGCCCTCTGGCTGTCGGCCGTCGTCGTCGGTGTGGGCCTCGGCTTGTTCCTCGCCCGGCGCACCGTGGAACGTGTGCAGCAGCTGCTGCCCCCCCTGCCGGGATCGAAGGAGGCCTACGAGGCGAGCGTGCGCGGCCTGCTGCGCAGCGCGAGGACCGTCACCGGCATCGTCCAGAACGGCTCGCTGCCGATCTATCTCGCGGTCATCAGCCTGACGCTCGTGATCCTGCCCGGCAGCGCCCTCGTGAACGTGCTGCGCCTCCCGGGCGCGCCCGCGTGGGCGGCCAACCCCGCACAGGGCCTCGTCGCCGTCCTCGTGATCGCCGCCGCCATCGGCGCGGTTGCCGCCGAGCGCCGGTTCGCCGCCGTGCTCATGCTCGGCGCCGCCGGCTACGGCGTCGCGCTGCTGTTCGTCATCCACGGGGCACCTGACCTGGCCCTCACGCAGGTGCTGGTGGAGACGCTGTCCATCGTCGTGTTCGTGCTCGTCCTGCGCCACCTCCCCGCCCGCTTCGGTCGCCCGGGCGGCCCGTTCGGCGCCCGCCTGCGCGCCCTCGTCGCCGGCATGGTGGGGCTCTTCATGTTCGCCTTCGCCCTCGTCGCGGCCGGTGCCCGCAGTGGTGTCGAGGCGCCGCCCGTCTCCGCGGAGTACCTGGCCCGATCGCTGCCCGAGGGCTCGGGACGCAACGTCGTCAACGTCATCCTCGTCGACTTCCGCGCACTGGACACCCTCGGGGAGATCGTCGTGCTCCTCGTCGCCGCCGTAGGGATCATGGCGCTCGTCTCCGCCGGTCGCCGCGACGCGGCAGCCGAGGCCGACCCTGCTGACGAGCAGGCACGCCGCAAGGCCCGCGACCAGCAGGCCGAGGAGCCGAGCGTCGGAGCGCGGGAGGTCGGCCCGTGAAGTCGCTGATCCTGGAGACCGGCACCCGCGCGGTCTTTCACACCATTCTCGTCTTCAGCGTGTTCCTGCTGTTCGCCGGCCACAACTCCCCCGGCGGGGGCTTCATCGGCGGACTGGTCGCCGGGGCCGCCCTGGTGCTGCGCTACGTCGCGTACGGAGCCCAGGACGTGCACCGGCTGGTCCCCCTCGCCCCCGAGGCGATCCTGGGGGTCGGCGTCCTCCTCGCGGCGGGCACCGGCGTGGGCGGCCTGCTGCTCGGCGGCGACTTCCTCGAGGCGGGCTACCTGTTCCGCCGCGAGCTGCCGCTGCTCGACACCGTTGCGCTGCACAGCGCGGTGATCTTCGACATCGGGGTCTTCTGCGTGGTGGTGGGCCTCGTGCTGGGGCTCGTCGCAAGCCTCGGTGCGGAGCGCTACAACCCGGAAGGCGGGTCCCGGTGAACCTCGCGCTCGCCGCCACCGTCGCGACGCTCTACGCCGTCGGGACCTACCTCCTGCTGCAGCGCACGCTGACACGCATCGTCATCGGCCTCGCGATGATGGGCCACGGCGCGAACCTGCTCCTGCTCATGGCCGGCGGCGACCCGGGGGTGCCCCCCCTCATCACCGCCGACCAGCCACCCGCCGCGGCGGCCGACCCGCTCCCGCAGGCGCTCGCACTGACCGCCATCGTCATCACCTTCGGCGTGATCGCCTTCCTGCTGGCCCTCGCCTACCGCAGCTGGGTCGTCACCCACGACGACACCGTCGAGGACGACGTGGAGGACCGCCGCATCGCCGCCCGTGACGTGGAGGACCGCCGCATCGCCGCCCGTGACGAGGAGGACCGCCGCATCGCCGCCCGTGACGAGGAGGCCCGCCGGTGAGCGTGCTGCCGGCAACGGTCTTCGTCCCCCTCCTCGGCGCCGCGGTGGCCCTCGTGGCCCATCGCCACATGCAGATCCAGCGGGTGGTGTCCGTCGCGACGGTGGCGGCGACGCTCGCGGCCTGCGTCGCTGCGCTCGTGCGGGCGGAGGGGCAGGGCACCCTCGTCGCGACGCTCGGAGGCTGGCCGGCGCCCTTCGGCATCGTCCTCGTGGGCGACGTCTTCAGCACCCTGCTCCTCGCCGTGTCGATGGCCACGGTCCTCGGGGTGCTGCTCTTCGCACTCGGCCAGCTCGAGCCCCACGTCGAGGCGCGCTACTTCCACCCCCTCTACCTCGTGCTCGCCGCGGGCGTGAGCGCCTCGTTTCTCACCGGCGACCTCTTCAACCTCTTCGTCGCGTTCGAGGTCATGCTCATCGCGAGCTACGCCCTGCTGACGTTGGGCGGCGCCCGCTCAGACGTGCGGCCCGCCATGACCTACGTGGTCGTGAGCCTGCTGTCCTCGACGCTGTTCATCACCGCCGTCGGTCTGATCTACGCCGCAACCGGGACGGTCAACCTGGCGGACCTGGCCGGGCGCATGGCGCAGGTGCCGGCCGGCCTCCAGCTCGCGTTCTCCTTGCTGCTGCTCGTCGTCTTCGGGATCAAGGCGGCGATCTTCCCGCTGTTCTTCTGGCTGCCCGACAGCTACCCCACAGCCCCGACCGCGGTGACCGCCGTCTTCGCGGGCCTGCTCACCAAGGTCGGCGTCTACGCCATCATCCGTACGCAGACCATCCTCTTCGGCGGCGTCAACACCGGCCCGGACACCCTCCTGCTGTTCATCGCCGGGGCGACGATGCTCGTCGGGGTCCTCGGAGCGATCGCGCAGGATGACGTCAAGCGCATCCTGAGCTTCCACATCGTGAGCCAGATCGGCTACATGCTGCTCGGCCTCGGCCTGTTCACCGCCGCCGGACTGGCCGGCGCCACGCTGTTCATCGCGCACCAGATCCCCGTCAAGACCTCGCTCTTCCTCGTCGGCGGCATGGTGGAGAAGGTCACCGGGACCGGGGCGCTGCGCCGGCTCGGCGGCCTGGTCCGACGCATGCCCGTCGCCGGCGTCCTGTGGATGCTCGCTGCCCTGTCCCTGGCGGGCCTCCCGCCGTTCAGCGGGTTCTTCGGCAAGCTCGCCCTCGTCCAGGCGGGGTTCGCCGCCGAGCGCTACGTCATCGTCGGCGTGGCGCTGTTCGGCAGCGTCCTCACGCTCTTCTCCATGATCAAGATCTGGAACGGCGCGTTCTGGGGAGTCCCCGACGAGGATCCGCCGCTCGAGTCCGCTCGCGGTGAGGGGCGCCTGCGGGCGCCGGTCATGATGACCGGGGCCGCCGTGGGCCTCGTGGGCCTGACCCTCGGGATCGCCGTCGCCGCCGAGCCGCTGTGGAGCCTGTCGCAACGCGCCGGCGCCGAGCTCGCGGACCGTCAGGTCTACGTCGACTCCGTCCTCGGGCCGCCTGGTGTGGCGCGGGAGGGCGGATGATGCGCGGCCGGCTGCTCTTCGTCGCGTGGCTGCTGGTGGTGTGGCTCGCGCTCTGGGGGGACCTGAGCGTGGCCAACGTCCTGTCCGGCGTGGTGGTGAGCGTGGCGCTCGTCCTGCTGTTCCCCCATGCGGGCCCGACCGCCACCGGCCCGATACGACCGCTGCCGACGCTCGTGTTCCTCGGCTACTTCCTCTACAAGCTCTTCGAGGCCAGCGTCGTGGTCGCCTGGGAGGTCATCACCCCACGCAACGAGGACGTGAACCTCGGGATCGTCGCCATTCCCGTCACCGGGGCGTCCCCCGCGGTGACCACGATCGTGGCCAACGCCGTCTCCCTCGTCCCCGGCACACTCACCCTGGAGGTCCAGAGGGACCCGACGGTGCTGTTCGTCCACGTGCTCCACCTGCGGGAGATCGAGGCCGTCCGTCGGGACGTGATGCACCTGGAAATGCTCGCCCTGAGCGCGTTCGGGAGCAAGGAGGCCCTGGCCAACGCCATGGGGCTCGTCGAGGCGCGCAAGGACGGGTCCGCCGTCGTCGCGGAGAGCCCGGGCGATCCCTCCGTCCCGGAGGACGGGCACGGGCCGGAGGGGCGCGCATGACCACCGTCGTCGACATCGGCCTGCTCCTCATCGGCGCATCGGCCAGCCTCTGCGTGCTTGCGGTCCTGCGCCGTCGTTCCCTGGCCGACCGCATCGTCGCGCTCGAGACCCTGCTCATCACCGTCGTGAGCGGGGTCGCCCTGCTCACGATGCGCACGGGCAACACCGCCTTCCTGCCCGTGCTCGTCGTCGTTGCGGTCGTCGGCTTCACAGGTGCCGTGACGGTGGCCCGCTTCATAGAACGGCGCGGCGCGTGAGCGCCGCGGAGCGTGGCGTGCAGCCACGGGAACGGCGCGGCGCGTGAGCGCCGCGGAGGTGCCGCTCGCCCTGCTCGTGCTCACGGGGGCCGGCCTCACGCTGCTCGCGACCGTGGGCCTGCACCGGTTCCCCGACGTGTTCGCCCGGATGCACGCTGCGACGAAGTCCGCGACCCTCGGCCTGCTGCTCGTCCTCCTCGCCACCGCGTTGGCGCTCGCCGACGCAGTCGCCACCTCGAAGATCGCGCTCGTTGCCGTCCTCCAGTTCGTCACCGCACCCGTGGCCGCCCACATGATCGGGCGCGCCGCCTACCGGGCGGGTACCGAGCTCAGCCCCGAGACGCAGATCGACGAGCTCGGGGAGGCGGGGGTGCTTCCCCCGCTGCCCTCCTCGCCCGAGCCGCCGGGGGCCACGCCTTCCTGACGCCGCGCTCCCGGGCGCTTGCCACTCGCGTGCAGCAATGCTCCGTGGCCCGGGCGGGTAGGCATCTCTCGTCCGGCCCACGAGGGAAGCACCATGGCGCAGACGGAGCAGGACCGCCCACGCGCGGGCGCGGGCGACTGGCACGCTTTCGACCCCGGCGAGGTCACGGAGCTGCTCGGGGTCGAAGAGCGGGGGCTGTCCTCCTCGGAGGCCGCAGAGCGGCTGGAGCGAAGCGGCCCGAACGAGCTCGAGGGGGAGGAGCCACCGAGCTCGGCCGAGATCCTCCTCGACCAGTTCCGCAGCCCGCTGATCGCCATCCTCCTCGTCGCCGCGGTGGTCACCGCGGCGCTCGGCGAGTACGTCGACATGGGTGTCATCGCCGCGGTGCTCGTCCTCAACGCCGCCATCGGGTTCGTACAGGAGCGCCGCGCGGAGCGTTCCATCCAGGCGCTCATGCAGCTCGCCGCGCCCTCGGCCCTCGTGGTCCGCGACGGCGAGGAGGTCGAGGTGGTGGCTCGCGAACTCGTGCCCGGCGACCTCGTCATCCTGCGGGCGGGGGATCGGGTCCCCGCCGACGTGCGGCTGCTCGCCACCACAGGACTGGACGTCGACGAGTCGCTGCTCACCGGCGAGTCCACCAGCGTGTCGAAGCAGACCGAGCCGGTGGAAGCCGACGCCGTCGTCGCCGAGCGGACGTGCATGGCCTTCATGGGGTCGAACGTGGCGGGGGGGCGCGGCCGCGGCGTGGTCGTGGCCACCGGCATGGACACCGAGCTCGGGTCCATCGCCGAGCAGGTGCACGGCGAGGAGGAGCCCGAGACGCCGCTGCAACAGCGCATGCGCCGGTTCGCCAACCTCATCGGCGTCGCCGTCGTGCTGTCGGCGGCGCTCGCCGCCGCCGTCGGTTTCGTGCTCGGCTTCTCCCTCGACGAGGTCGTCCTCGTCGCCGTGGCCCTCGCCGTGTCCGCTGTTCCCGAGGGGCTGCCGGTCGCGTTCACCGTCGCCCTCGCTCTCGGTGTGCGGCGCATGGCCGCCCGGGAGGCGGTCATCCGCAGGCTCCCGGCGGTGGAGACCCTCGGGTCCACGACGGTCATCGGGTCGGACAAGACCGGCACGCTCACCGCCAACGAGATGACCGTCGAGGAGGTCTGGGCCGCCGGGCGGCGCGTGGACCTGCGCGAGGACGGGGAACCCGAGCTGGACGAGCCGCTGCGTCTGACCCTTCTCGCCGGGGTGCTCACCAACCAGGCGTCGTGGAAGACGGACGGCGACGACGACCGGGTTGAGGGCGACGCGACCGAGGTCGCACTCCTGCGCTCCGCGGCCCGGTGCGGCGTCGACCCGGCGCGCGCGCGTGCCGACCACCAGGTGGACGCCGACCGGCCGTTCGAGGCGACGCGGAAGTTCTCCGCGACCGCGTGCACCGACGCCGAGGGGCGCCACCTCCTCTTCGTCAAGGGCGCGCCGGAGACGGTGCTCGAGATGTCCGACGACCAGCTGACCGCGGACGGTCCCACCGGCCTCGACGCCGACGCCGTGCACGCGGAGATGGAGCGCATGGCGGACGACGGGCTGCGGGTCCTGGCCATGGGTTACACGACGCTCGAGGAGCCGCCGTCGCGGGACGCGGAGCTCGAGCCTTCCCGGCTCACGTTCCTCGGCCTGCAGGGGATGATGGATCCGCCGCGGGAGGGCGTGGCGGATGCCATCGCCGGGTGCCGGGAGGCCGGCATCCGCGTCGTCATGATCACCGGCGACCACGCGCGCACCGCCCGGGCGATCGGCGCGGAGCTCGGGATGGCGGCCGACGACGACGCGGTCCTGACAGGTGCCGAGATCGAGGGGATGGACGACGCCGCGCTGCGCGACCTTGTGACCGAAGTGGCGATCTACGCGCGTGTGAGCCCCGAGCACAAGCTCCGCATCGTGCACGCCCTTCAGGAGCACGGGCATGTCGCCGCGGTGACGGGAGACGGCGTGAACGACGCCCCGGCGCTCAAGGCCGCGGAGATCGGCATCGCCATGGGCCGCAGCGGCACCGATGTCGCGAAGGAGTCGGCGGACATGGTCCTGACCGACGACGACTTCCGGTCCATCTACGCCGCGGTCGAGGAGGGCCGCGTCACGTTCGACAACGTCCGCAAGGTGACGTTCTTCCTCGTCGCCACCGGAGCGGCCGAGGTGCTCGCGATCTTCACCGGCCTCCTCACGGGCCTGCCGCTGGTCCTGCTCCCGGCGCAGCTGCTGTGGCTCAACCTCGTCACGAACGGGCTGCAGGACGTCGCCCTCGCGTTCGAACCGGGGGAGAAGGGGGCGTTGCGCCGCGCGCCCCGCAAACTCTCCGAGGGCGTGTTGTCGCGCACGCTCTGGGAGCGTGTCGCCGTCGTCGGCGTCGTCATGGCGGCGCTCACCGTCGGGCTGTTCGCCTGGACCTACGGCGAGAACGGCGACCTCACCCAGGCGCGCTCGGCCGCCCTCACCGCCCTCGTGGTGTTCACCGCCGTGCAGGTCCTGAACTCCCGCGCCGAGCACGCGTCGGTCTTCTCGATGAACCCGGTGGCGAACCGTTTCCTCACCGTGGCGCAGATCGGGGCGCTCGGGGTCCACGCCGTTGCGCTGCACCTGCCGTTCACGCAGTTCGTCCTGCGCGTGGAGCCGATCCCGCTCGCCGCGTGGGGGCGCATCGTGCTGCTGTCACTCGCCGTGGTCGTGGCCAACGAGCTCCACAAGCTCGCCCGGCGGTGAGGCACGCGCCTACGTGCGTGGGTACGGGGCGCGGGCGATCAGCTGTGGGGCGGTCTGGTCAACCAGTGGCGGTGGCGCCGGCCGGGCGAGGTGGAACCCCTGCGCGTAGTGCACACCGAGTTCCTTGAGCTTGGTCAGCTCCTGCTGGCCCTCGACGCCCTCGGCGACGATGCGGATCCCGGTCTGGTCGGCGAACGCGACGAGCGATTCCGCGAGGGACTGCCGCACGGGGTCGATGTGGATGTCGCGCGTGAGCGTGATGTCGAGCTTCATGATGTCGGGGCTGAGCCGGAGGATGTGGCGCAGGCTCGCGAAGCCGGCCCCGGCGTCGTCCACGGCCAGCCGCACCCCCTGGGAGCGCAGGCGGGCGACGGCCCCCGTGAGCCGCCGATAGTCCGCCACGGCGGCGTGCTCGGTCACCTCCACGACTACCCTGTAGGCGTCGACGTCCGCCAGAGCACGCGCGAGGCGCTCGTCGACGAGCAGATCAGGTGAGACGTTGACGCTCAGGTCGACGCCCGGCGGCAGGTCGGGCAGCATGCGCAGCGCCGCGTTGACCGCCGCGAGCTCCAGCTCGCGCCCCAACCCGCATGCCGCGGCCTCAGCGAACCACACGTCGGGACCCTGCCGGGGCTCCGTCGCGAACCGGGCGAGCGCCTCGGCCCCGACGATCCGGCCCGATGCGAGCTCGTAGACCGGCTGGAGCACCATGTCGGGTCCTCCCGCGGCCAGCACGTCCCTGATGCGGCGGCACACCGCCGGATCGACCGGCCGCTCATCGGCTCCTGCGTGGAGGGCGGCAAGGTGGAGCTCCTGTGCCAACCGCTCGGCCAGCCCGCGCTCGTGGCGGCGGAGGGTGCGGAAGGTGCCCACGAACTCCGTGAGGAGTCCCATCGCGGGGACGAGGAACTGCGCCGCCCGGAAGGGGGTGCTCGCCCACCACGCCGCGTCGAAGAGACTCCCGGCACCGACGGTCAACCCGAGGTCACCGACGAGGAGCACCAGACCGACCGCCACCCAGGCCTGCGGGCATGAGGGGTGGCGCAGGACCACCACCACGAGCAGCACGCTGACGACCGCGGCGGACGCGAGCAGCATCGCGGTCGCGCCCCGGTACATGGGGGTGAACGTTCCCTCACCGGTCACGAGCTCGGGCACGGGCGGCAACGGCAGGTCCCACACCGCCGCGCCGATCGAGACGCCGAAGCCGACCGTCAGCCAATGCCGCCACCTCGCCGACCCGCCCCGGCCGGCCCAGAGGGCGCCCGCGACGAACGTCGGCAGGGCGGCGTGCCAGATGAGGTAGAGCCTGCCCGAGCCGCTCGGTGTCGTGCCGAAGACGTCGTGCACGGCAAAGCCAGAGAGCGTGAACCCCTGGGCCAGCATGGCGACGGCGGCGAGCGCGAAGCCGGCACCCAGCCAGCGAAGGCGGTTGTCGTCGAGCACGGACGCCCGCGCGTAGAGCAGGTAGGCGACCAGCCCTCCGGCCGCCACCGCGAACGCATAGAGGACGGGCACCGCGAGCACGCCCGCAGCGACCCTCTCGGGCCACATCCTCCCGGCGACGTACACCACGCCGGCCAGCAGGGTCGGCACGGCCAGCACCCGCTGGACGAGCCGGCCCTCCCCGACAAGGACCCCGGCGGTGTCCTCGAACCGCAGGAGCTCCCGCGGGCGCGTGCCAGAGCGGTCTTCAGCGCCCAGGTCCAAGAAGCCTCCGCCGTCAGTGGTGATCACGAAAGGCCAGCGGCCATCCGTATCGTTCCGTCTGCACCAAATCTACGGTTTGGGGCGGCATTCGACAACTCCTCAGCCTGCCCCCGCATCGGACGGCGTGTCACTGCGCGGCCGTAGGCTCCCGGAATGGGCAGGGTGCGGATCCGGGCTCGCTGCGAGCAGTGCGCCCACATCGAGGCCAAGTGGCTCGGCCAGTGCCCGGGCTGCCGGGCCTGGGGGAGCATGGTCGAGGAGGCGGCGCCGCGACAGCAGGCCGGGCGCCCGGACACCCCGCGCGCCACCGGCCCCCCACGGCGTCCGGCGCGGCCGATCCGCGACGTGCCCCTCGATGCGGAGCAGTGCACGCCCACGGGGCTCGGCGAGCTCGACCGGGTCCTCGGCGGAGGCTTCGTGCCAGGCTCCGTGACCCTGTTCGGCGGGGAGCCCGGGGCCGGCAAGTCCACCCTCCTGCTGCAGGCCGCCGACGCGCTCGCGCGGTCGGGCCGCAGCGTGCTGTACGTGTCCGCCGAGGAGTCCGCCGTGCAGGTGCGGCTCCGCGCCGAGCGCCTGGGGACCCTTTCGGAGCGGCTGCTGCTCGCGAGCGAGACCGACCTCGACGTCGTCATCGGCCTCGTAGAGGCGCACGGGCCCGACGTGCTGCTCGTCGACTCCGTGCAGACCATCCGCGACCCGGACACGCCGGGTGGCGCGGGCGGGGTGAGCCAGGTCCGCGAGTGCGCCGCCGCGCTCACCCGCTGCGCGAAGCAGCGGGGCATGGCCTGCGTGCTGGTCGGCCACGTGACGAAGGACGGCCAGCTCGCCGGCCCGCGCGTCCTCGAGCACATCGTCGACACGGTCTGCGACCTCGACGGCGACCGCCACCACGCCCTGCGGCTGCTCCGCGCGACGAAGAACCGCTTCGGTCCCGTGGGCGAGGTCGGCTGCTTCGAGATGACCGCCCGGGGCATGGTCGGCATCGCCGACGCCGGGCGGCTGTTCGTGGGCGAGGCGGTGGACGGTATCCCCGGCGTGGCGGTCACGCTCGCGCTCGAGGGGCGCCGGCCGTTGGCCTGCGAGGTGCAGGCGCTGACCGCGCCGACGAGCCAGGTCAACCCCCGCCGTGTCGCGAGCGGCCTGGACGGGGCCCGCCTGAGCCTTCTCGTGGCCGTGCTCGACCGCCGCGCGAACGTCCCACTGCGCAACCACGACGTCTACGCGTCGAGCGTGGGCGGCGTGCGCCTGTCCGAGCCGGCGGTCGACCTCGCGCTCTGCCTCGCCCTTACGTCCGCGGCCACCAACCGTGCGGTCCCCCGCGACCTCGTCGCCGTCGGGGAGGTCGGCCTCGCCGGCGAGCTGCGCCTCGTCGCGCAGACCGAGCGGCGCCTCGCCGAGGCGGCAAGGCTCGGCTTCCGCAGTGCCGTTTTGCCCGCTGCGTATGATGGGGGTGCCTTCGGCCTCCGGCTGCATCGGGCGCGTGACCTCGTCCAGGCCGTTGCGGCCGGGCTCGGCTGAGGGAGTACCGAGAGGGAGGAAGAGGCCAGATTGGCGCCGCCGCGGGACGACCGGATGCTCGCCGTGCTGCAGAAGGTCGCGCCCGGGACCGCCCTGCGGGAGGGCATCGACCGGATCATCCGCGCCGGCAAGGGCGCCATCATCGTGCTCGGCAACACCGCGCAGGTGGACGCGCTCGTGTCCGGCGGTTTCAGGATGGACACGAAGTTCACCGCCCAGCGTCTGTCCGAGATCGCGAAGATGGACGGGGCGATCGTGCTCGACGAGGACGTCGAGCGCATCATCTACGCCAACGTCCACCTCGTGCCCGACCCGAGCATCCCGACGGCGGAGACCGGCACCCGTCACCGCACCGCGGAGCGCGTCGCCCGCCAGACGAGCAAGCCGGTCATCAGCGTCAGCGAGTCCATGCGCACCGTCACCCTCTACATCGACTCGGCGAAGCAGTCGCTCGAGGAAATCAGCTCCATCCTGTTCCGCGCGAACCAGGCTCTCGCGACGCTGGAGCGCTACCGCACCCGCCTCGACGAGGTCTCGAGCGCGCTCTCGGCGCTGGAGATCGAGAACGTCGTGAGCCTGCGCGACGCGCTCACCGTCGTCCAGCGCGCCGAGATGGTCCGTCGCATCTCCGACGAGATCGAGGCGTACGTCGCCGAGCTCGGCACCGACGGCCGGCTCCTGCAGCTGCAGCTCGACGAGCTCATGGCGGGAGTGCAGAGCGAACGCGTGCTCGTGGTCCGCGACTACATGCCTGACCGCCGTCGCCGGATGGAGACCGTCCTCGCGGCGCTCGACCAGGTGCCCCCCCAGGAGCTGCTCGACCTCGAGAACCTCGCGCGGGTGATCGGCTTCGACATCGGCGAGGACGGTATCGACCAGGCGCTCCAGCCGCGCGGCTACCGCCTGCTGTCGCGCATACCGCGCCTGCCCGACCGCACCATCGACCGGCTCGTGCTGCGCTTCGGCAACCTGCCGCGGCTCATGGAGGCGAGCCTCGCCGACCTCGACGACGTGGAGGGGATCGGCGAAACCCGCGCCAGGACCATCCGTGAGGGCCTCACCCGCCTGGCCGAATCGTCGATCCTCGAGCGCTACACGTAGCCCTCGACGGTCCAAGCGGCGCCTGCCCGTCGCGCCCTCCGGCGCACCGCACCTGTCCGGCGGTAGACGCAACCCCCGATCGGGGGTGGCCAAGAAGGCGCTGACCAGCGGCTTTGCCTTTTGGGCGCTCCGTCATCTGTGATACGGTCGATGCCCTCCACGAGTCGCGCCGTCCGACGCCCGCCATCCGGGCGACGGGAAGAGCGCCGGGAAGGACTGCCCGCATGAGCTACCGCGTTGGTGACACAGTCGTGTACCCGCACCACGGTGCGGCGATCATCGAAAAGCGCGAGAAGCGCAACCTCCAGGGGGAGGAGCGCGACTACCTCGTGCTGCGCCTCACCTACGGAGACCTGACGCTCATGGTGCCCGCCGACGCCACCGACGAGGTGGGCCTGCGCAGCGTCGTGAACAAGAAGCAGGTCGAGGAGGTCCTCGACGTGCTGAAGAGGCGTGACGGGTCGATGCCCACGAACTGGTCCCGGCGGTTCAAGGCCAACTACGAGAAGCTGCGCTCCGGCGACATCTTCCAGGTCGCCGAGGTCGTGCGGAACCTCGCCCTGCGCGAGCGCGACAAGGGCTTGTCGGCGGGGGAGAAGCGCATGCTCACCAAGTCGAAGCAGATCCTCATCTCCGAGCTCGCCGCGGCGATCAAGAAGACCGACGAGCAGGCCGAAGCTCTCATCGACGAGGTGCTCGCCAGCTAGCCCGCGCGGCGCAGCACCCGAGCCGCCCGCCTCCCGCGGGCGGTCGCCGGCGATGCTGGAGCCGCTGTGCCCGACGCTGCACCTGCCCGCAGGGGCGGGACCGTCCTCGTCGAGCTTGTCCGCCTCGCCGTGGTCGTGCTCGCCACCGCCACGGCCTTCGAGCTGTCGGCGTTGATCGAGCCGCTGCGCTCCCTGCGCGCGGCCCCCGAGGCCCCGCTGGCGGTCACCGTGCTCGGCGCGGGCTTCGGCTACGTCGCGGGCGGGGTCTTCGGACGCTTCGCCCTGGGCCGAATCGACGCCGCCGAGCGCAGCCTCCACTCGCTGTCTGCCGGTGAGCTGCTCGCCGCAGCACTCGGCGGCTGCGCCGGACTCGCCCTCACCCCCGCGTTCGCCTGGCCCCTGCTGCTGTTCGACAACCGCACGGTGACGGTGCCGCTCGCCGCGCTCGCCGCCCTGCTGCTCGCCGGCACCGGTGTCCGCGTCGGCGCGGGGCGCGGCGGGGACCTGCTGCGCTTCCTCGGCGCGAGCGGAAGGCTCGAGGTCACCACGCCGAGCCACGGTTCGGGCGCGAAGCTCGTCGACACCTCCGCCCTCGTCGACGGACGCCTCGTCGACGTGTGCCGCTCGGGCTTTCTCGAGGGAACCCTCGTCGTCCCGCGCTTTGTCGTCTACGAGCTGCAGGGACTCGCCGACGCCGCCGACGAGCAGCGCAGGGCGCGTGGCAGGCGCGGTCTCGACGTCCTCGCCGCGCTCCAGCGATCGGCCGGCGTCGCGGTCGAGATGACCGACCGCGATCATCCCGATGTCGACACGGTCGACGCGAAGCTCGTCGCCATGGCCCGCGAGCGGGGCGCGCGGCTGCTGACCGTGGACAGTAACCTCGGCCGGGTCGCCGAGGTGCAGGCGGTCAAGGTGCTGAACCTCCACACGCTCGCCGAGGACCTGCGCCCCCCGGTCCTGCCCGGCGACGAGCTGTCGCTGCGGGTCGTCAAGGCCGGCAAGGAGCCCCGGCAGGGTGTGGGCTACCTCGCGGATGGCACGATGGTCGTCGTGGAGGGCGGTCGCAACCGCCAGGGCGAGCATGTGCACGCGGAGGTGACGAGCATCCTGTCGACCGGCAACGGGCGGATGGTGTTCGCCACGCTGCGCAGCGACGCGCCCCGGCTCGTCGCGCCGACCGCCGCAGAGCGGTGACCGCCCGCGCCGTCGGCCTCGTCGTCGCGGCAGGAACGGGTCAGCGCCTCGGCGCCGCGACCCGCAAGGGGTTGGTGAAGCTCGCCGGCGAGCCGCTGCTCGTCCACGCGGTACGTGCCTTCACGGCCTGCGACGCGATCGGCGAGATCGTGCTCGTCGTTGCTCCCGCCGACCTCGACGGGGCGGCGGCCGCCCTGCGCGGCGCCGGCCTCGCGGTCGGGGCCGTCGTCGCCGGTGGCGACACGCGCCAGGAGTCGGTGCGCCTCGGTCTCTCCGCGTGCCCGCCCGATGCGGAGGCGGTCGCCGTCCACGACGCCGCGCGGCCCCTCGTGAGCGCCGACCTCGTGACCCGCACCGTCCGCGCGCTCGTGGCCCCCTGGGCCGCGGTGGCGCCGGGCCTGCCCATCGTCGACACGATGAAGCTCGTCGACGCGGTCGCCGCCCCGCTCACGACCCCGGTCGCCGTCGTGCGGACCGTCGAGCGCCACGGCCTGTGGGCCGTGCAGACGCCGCAGGTGTTCGGCGCCCGGACGCTGCGGCGCGTCCACGACCGGCTCGACAGCCTCGCGACGGACGACCTCGTCCTCGTCGAGCAGGCCGGCGGGCGGGTCCGCCTCATCGAGGGCGACCGGCGCAACTTCAAGATCACCTTCCCCGAGGACCTGCTGATCGCGGAGGCGCTGCTCGCCGGGGAGCGCCTTCCGTGACGCCGGCCGTGCGGGTCGGCCAGGGCGTCGACGTCCATCCGTTGAGCGACGACCCGGCGCGGCCCCTCGTGCTCGGCGGCATGCGCATCCCCGGCGCGGCCGGTCTCGCCGGCCACTCGGATGCCGACGCCCTCCTGCACGCCGTCGTCGACGCCCTCCTCGGGGCGGCGGGGTTGGGCGACATCGGTGCGCTGTTCGGATCCGAGGACCCCGACTACGCCGGCGCGGACTCGCAGGTGTTCCTCGCCGGCGCGCTCGCGCAAGTCGTCGAGCACGGCTGGGCCGTCGGCAACGTCGACGTGACGATCGTCGCGCAACGACCCCGGCTCGCGCCCTACCGGGAGGGCATCGCGCGGTCGCTCGCCACGCTCCTCGGCGTGCCGGCCGCCGCGGTCAACGTGAAGGCGACGACGAGCGACGGTCTCGGCTTCACCGGCCGGGGAGAAGGCATCGCCTGCCTCGCGATCGTGCTCCTGGAGGCCCGTTAGGCTGTCGGGCACATGGAAGGCAGCCCGCACTCGTCGTCCCTTCGCCTGCACAACACCCTGACGCGCCGCGTGGAGGCGTTCGTCCCCCGGGAGCAGGGACGCGTCGGCATGTACGTGTGCGGCCCGACGGTCCAGGGTCCGCCGCACTTCGGGCACGCGCGCGGCGCGATCGTGACCGACGTGCTGCGCCGCCACCTCGAGTGGTCGGGCTACCGCGTCCTTCACGTGCGCAACATCACCGACGTGGAGGACAAGATCATCGCGCGCGCCGAGGCGGAGGGCCGCACCGCCGCGGAGGTGGCCGAGGACTACGCACGGGTGTGGGAGTCCCAGATCGGCGCGCTCGGCGTGCTGCCGCCGCACATCGTGCCTCGGGCGACGGGCCACATCCTCGAGATGATCGAGCTCATCGAGGAGCTCATCGAGGCGGGCGCCGCGTACGAGGCCGCAGGCGACGTGCTGTTCCGCGTCCGCGCGTTCGAGGGGTACGGCAAGCTTTCGGGCCGGCGGGTCGACGAGCTGCGCGCCGGCGCCCGCGTCGAGCCCGACGAGCGCAAGGAGGACCCGCTCGACTTCGCGCTGTGGAAGGCGGCGAAACCCGACGAGCCGTCGTGGCCCTCCCCGTGGGGTCGGGGCCGCCCCGGGTGGCACATCGAGTGCTCGGCGATGGCGGCGAAGTACCTCGGACAGGGCTTCGACCTCCACGCCGGCGGCATCGACCTCGTCTTCCCCCATCACGAGAACGAGGTCGCGCAGTCCGAGGCCGCAACGGGTGCGCCGTTCGTCCGCCACTGGCTGCACCACGGGCTGCTCAACCTCGGTGCGGAGAAGATGTCGAAGTCGGTCGGCAACATCATCTCGCTCGGGGAGGCGCTGGAGCGCTACGGACCGACCGTGCTCCGCCACTTCTATCTCGGCGCGCACTACCGCTCGCCCGTCGAGTTCAGCGAGGAGCGTCTCGACGAGGCCCGTGCCGCGTTCGACCGCTGGGCGGCGTTCGTGCGCGCGACGGCGGGGCTGCGGGGCGCGGGCGCCGCAGCCGACGCGGACCCGGCTGAGGCACAGCAGGCGCGCCGGGCGTTCCGCGCCGCCCTCGACGAAGACCTCAACACCCCGCAGGCGCACGCGGTGCTGTTCGCGCTCGTGAGCGCCGGCAACCGCCACCTCGAGATGGGTCGTCGCGCGGAGGCGGCGCGGCTCGCCGAGGTCCTCGTCGAGCTGGCGGGCGTGCTCGGCTACGGCTTCGCGCCGGCGCAGGCGGACCGCGCCGGCCTCCTCGGCGCCCTCGTCGAGGAGCTCCTGCGACTGCGGGCGCAGGCCCGGGAGCGCCGGGACTTCGCCACCGCCGACGACATCCGGGCACGGCTGGCGGGGCTCGGCGTCGTCGTCGAGGACTCGCCTGAAGGCGCCCTCTGGCACCTGTCCTGACGGTGGCCTCCTCCCGGGGTTCCGGCCAGCCGGTTGCGGTCATCCCGGGCCGGCGTCCGGTCGCCGAGGCGCTGCGCGCCGGCCGTCGGCTGCGCGAGGTCGTCGTCACCGACCCCGGTGCGGTGGCGGACCTCGCCGCCGCCGCGGGCCGCGCCGGCGTCCCCGTGCGAACCGCGTCGGCGGGCAGCCTCGACGAGCTCGCCCGGGGGGTGCGCCACCAGGGCGTCGTCGCCGTCGCTGCGGGGTTCCCCTACGTGGGGCTCCATGAGATCGGCGACCCGGACCTCGTCGTCGTGCTCGACGGCCTGAGCGACCCGCAGAACCTCGGCGCGATCGCGCGCAGCGCCGAGGCCGCCGGCGCCGGCGCGCTCGTGCTGCCGAAGCGGCGCGCGGCGCACGTCACCCCCGCCGCGGAGAAGGCCTCCGCCGGCGCCTTCAGCTGGCTGCGGGTCGCGCTCGTGCCCAACGTCGCCCGCGCCCTCGCCGACCTCGCCGACCGTGGCTACTGGTCGGTGGGTCTCGACGGGGAGGCCGACGAGGCGCTGTGGGACTCACCGCTGCTCGACGGCAGGGTCGCGCTCGTGATCGGCGCGGAGGGGGCTGGGATGTCCCGGCTCGTCACCGAGCGGGTGGACGCTCGCGTGGCCATCCCGCTGCGCGGTCGCGTCGGCTCCCTGAACGCGAGCGCCGCCGCCGCCGTGGCCCTGTTCGAGGTGACGCGCCGGCGTCGGGGAGCCTGAGCCGCGCCGTTCCCCCGGATCGTCGGCTTCCGCCCGCATCCTTCTGGCGGGACGCTCGTTGGGACCGCAAAGGCCCCATCTGCCTGCCGCCGCAGCTCGACGGAGGGACCCTTGAGACGCCGCGCGGCCCCTCTGGGGGCGGCCCCAAACTGGACGGCCGATGCCGTCGACGACCAGCTCGTCGAACGCGTCTTCACCGGGGACCACACCGCGCTCGACGAGCTGCTGGAGCGCTACCGCGGCTTCGTGCGGAGCAAGGCGCGTTCGTACTTCCTCGTCGGCGCCGACCGTGAGGACGTCATGCAGGAGGGCATGATCGGCCTCTACAAGGCGATCCGCGACTTCGACCCGGCACGCCAGGTCACCTTCCGCGCCTTCGCCGAGCTGTGCGTCACCCGCCAGATCATCACCGCGGTGAAGGCCGCCACCCGCCACAAGCATGGCCCGCTGAACACCTACGTGTCGCTGCACCTGCCGACCCACGACGACGACTCCGACCGGGAGCTGCTCGACGCGTTCGTGTCCCCTGCGGTGGATCCCGCGGAGAGCGTCGTGTCGTCCTCCGAGCTCGAGCGGCTCGAACGCTACTGCGCGCAGATCCTGTCCGACCTCGAGGCGGAGGTCCTCGAGCGCTACGTCGACGGGCAGACGTACTCGGAGATCGCCGTCGAGCTCGACCGGCACGTGAAGTCCATCGACAACGCGCTGCAGCGCATCAAGCGCAAGGTCACCGACCACGTGCACACCCGGCAGCGCCTCGCCGAGGCCTGACGCTCAGGGCGCTCCGGGCGGCACGAACGGCAGCCCGGGCGGGGCGCCGTCCTCGAGCAGCCGCAGCACGGCCGCGGTGTCGAGGTGGTCGGCCACGAGGTCGCCGAGCGCGTCGAGCCTGGCCTGCCGGACGTCCTCGAAGGCGCGCGTGCCCGGCGCCCACTCGCGGCCGCACGCCTGCGCCACCTCGGCGAGCAGGGCCCGCCGGACGCCGTCGCTCTCCAGCGCGCCGTGCCAGACCGTGCCGAGGACGGCGCCCGACCGGCAGCCCTCCCCCGGCATGAACAGCGCCTCGCCGCCGTCGACGGTGATGCGCCCGTGGTGGATCTCGTAGGCGGTGGTGACCGGGTGCGGGCCGTAGGAGCCGGTCGGCCGGCCGAGCACCTTGTCCGGGCCGAAGACCGTGCGCACCGGCAGCAGCCCCAGCCCGTCGACGGCGCCCGCCCTCGACTCGACGTCGTCCTCGATGCGGGTGCCGAGCATCTGGTAGCCGCCGCACACGCCCAGCACCGGCCGGCCCTCGGCGGCGCGCGCGGCGAGCTCCGCGTCGAGGCCGCGGGCGCGCAGCCAGGCGAGGTCCGCCACGGTGGCCCGCGTGCCGGGCAGCACGACAAGGTCAGCGTCCGCGAGCTCCTCGGGCGTGGTGGCGAAGCGCACGAGGACGCCCGGCTCGCTGCGCAGCGCGTCGACGTCGGTCCAGTTCGACAGCCGCGGCAGGCGCACGACCGAGACGCGCAGCACGTCCCGGCCGACCGGCGGCAGCGGCGCGACCGGCGCCGACAGCCCGAGGGAGTCCTCGACGTCGAGCTCGAGCCCCTCGGTCCACGGCAGCACGCCCAGCACCGGCCGCCCGGTCAGCCCGCGCAGCATGTCGAGGCCCGGCTCGAGCAGCGCGACGTCGCCGCGGAACTTGTTGACGACGAAGCCGGCCACCAGCGCCTGGTCCTCCGGCGACAGCAGCGCGAGGGTGCCGAACAGCGCCGCGAAGACGCCGCCCGGGTTGATGTCGCCCACGACGAGCACCGGCAGGTCGGCCGCGCGGGCCAGGCCCATGTTCGCGATGTCGGTGGCGCGCAGGTTGATCTCCGCCGGGGAGCCCGCGCCCTCGCAGACGACGACGTCGTAGCGGGAGCGCAGGTCCGCCAGGCACTGCAGCGACACCTCGAGCAGCGCCGCCTTGTGGTCGCGGTACGACAGCGCCGACACGTCGGCGTACGGCGTGCCCATGACCACCACCTGCGAGGTGCGGTCGCTGCCGGGCTTGAGCAGCACGGGGTTCATCGCGGCCTCGGGGGCGACGCCCGCCGCGGCCGCCTGCATGGCCTGGGCGCGGCCGATCTCGGCGCCGTCGGCGGTCACCGTGCTGTTCAGGCTCATGTTCTGCGCCTTGAACGGCGCGACGCGCACCCCCTGGCGCGCCAGCCACCGGCACAGGCCGGCCGTGACCACCGACTTGCCGGCGTCGGACGTCGTGCCCGCGACGAGCAGCGCTCCGCGC